>DATMXW010000172.1:0-7444 GCA_035561295.1 Methanospirillum sp.
TTTGTATATATGCAACGCGTTATCTTACCAATACCTCTGTTCCAGACCAGTCTGATCATGACCGTTAATCATTCTTTTTTCCAGAAAATGCAGAGGTGAATTTGCTGACGTTTCCTGTTATTCCTGTCCCGGAGATGAATAGTTCAGAGACGTATCTGGTTAAGAATTTGTGTACAAGAAGAGGGTTCCATTTGGTATCTGACCGACGATGCTGGCGAATTGTTTTTTGGTATGAATTTTCGCTTATCAATGATGTGATCTTTCGGTGAATTATGTTCACGGCTACTCCCACTCAACTCCGAATTTGATTGATATTCGGACTCATCACAGCCAGTGTGATATCAGCAATCAGATCCTCTTCAGGGTGGTGGGATCTTCCTCATTCTAACCTGATTTGGTGTGAATCATCCAACAATGATAATAAAGACGAGTGTTCCAAGCACATATATTGTTGCCTGTTTCACAGGATCTCTCTTGATGGTCTCAAATAATTATTTATATATGGGTCTTCACATCCTGTTATCGGGTTTGATAAATTAAACCTGATTGTCGGGCAATTGGATAGTAAATGTAGAACCCATTCCTTTCCCCTGACTTTCTGCGTGAATAGTTCCTTTATAGAGCTCAACGATCTTTTTCACTATTGGGAGGCCCAGACCATGAGAATCGCGTTCATGTCTGGAAACATCAGCCCGGTAAAACTCCTCAAAAATATGGCGTATTTCATGAGGGGTTAACCCGATTCCAGTATCAGCTATTGACAGGGTGATGTAATTTGAGTGTTTCTCTCCTGATATGATCACTTCTCCCCCATGCGTTGAATATTTTATTGCATTCCCGAGAATATTAATCAATATCGTTTCAAGATGGAGGGTATTCATGTCAAGTGCCAGAGACGCGTCTACTTGGTTACGGACCTTAAGTTCTTTTTCATAAATTGAATATTCAGAGCTTTTGATTGTACTATTTACAATCTCTTTCACGGTCACCGTTTTGAATTCCGCATGTGATGAACCACGGTTGAGTTGGGCCAGATCCAGTACCTTTTTTATGTGTTCACGCATATAATTAGCGTTTTTGAGAAGTATCTCTAATATTTCAATGGATTCAGGGTTTTGCTCATTTTCTAGAAGAATCGGGAGAAGTGCACAGAGGGGAGTTAATGGTGTTTTGAGATCATGACCCACCATCTCGATAAATTGATCTTTGGTACGGAGTAGTAATTCAACCTCCTTTGTCCTGGTACGGACCCGGCTTTCAAGATCAATATTTAACATGGCGACTTCGGTTCTGATCTGTTCGAGATCCCGGTTCCGCTGTGCAAGATCAATTGCATATTGCCTGAGCTGATCTTCATTACGTCTTTTGGCAACCGCGAACCTGATCTTATTCTCCAGATCGGTGAACATAATCCCGATATCTCCACCTTTCTGAACATAGAAATCAGCTCCGCTGTTTAATGCGTCAATAACAACGTCCTCCCCGCTAGTACTCGTGAAGATGATGTATGGGATTGTATTTCCTGATTCCTTGAGGTACTTGAGAAGATCGAGACCATCCATTTCAGGCATCTCGTAATCAGAAACAATTGCATCAAAGCGCTCTGTCGTAAGAATCTGGATCGCTTTTTGCGCACTTTCGGCAGATGTAACTTTCAATCCTGAAACACCTTCGAGATACTGTTTCACTGCATCATGGAGGGCTGGTTCATCGTCAATATATATGATGGAGAGCGTCTCTCCCCGGTTATCTTGGGTTTTGATGATGTCCTGCTCTTTGCAGGGTATGGCATCTTGAGCCGGGTATGAGTGTATATTATCTATCATCGGATGATGAATTTCTGATTCCTTCACCTTCTGCTGGAAGCGATATTTTCCACCCGGGACTGTGATCTCAAACCGTGCTCCGCCTCCTTCCACGCCGCATTCAAGTATCGAGAGCCCGGTGATCGAGAGGATATTACTTGCAAGGAAGAGTCCAAGACCTGTTTTTTTTCCAAATCCATGGTCGAAAATATACTCCTTGTCTTTTTCCTGTATGCCTACCCCGTCGTCTTCAAAGATGATAACCATAGAATCTTTTTTTACTTCACATGAAATTCGGATAGTGGTGATATCTCCCCCGTGAATCATCGCATTCTCCATCAGGATTACAAAGACCTTTCTGATGACCGGGTCGGCATACACTTCGAGTGTATCAGGGGTCTGGTTGATTATCCTGACTGAACGCTTTAAAAGATCAGTCCTGACAGATTCAATCATCGGATATATGAGTTGCCAACTACTTGATACGACCCCAAAGGTCTCATATTCACGGGTAAATCTGATGATAGACTCAATTCGGTCATTTGCTTCCAATGCACGAGAGATATATTCAGATTCTTCCTGCGACCGGGATTTCTTGCGAGCCAGATATAAGGCCAATTGTCCTGCAGTGATCTGATTGAAGATATCATGGCGGGTAAGGTTGGTGAGTAGCCGGATTTTTCGATTTGATTCATTCAGGGCTTCTTCAGCCTGTTTTTGTTCGGTAATGTCCCAATTAGTCCCTATCATACGCAAGGGTCGTCCTGAACTATCACGCTGCACGAGGGCCAGGGCACGAATGGTTCGGATGCTGCCATTAGGCCAGCAAACTCTAAATTCGGTATTGAACTCCTTATCACCTCGCAACGCCATCTTAATCTCGATATCTCCCCGAACCTGGTCATCTGGATGAATCACAGATCGCCATGCTTCGTAAGCACCACAGAAAGCTTCTTTCCTGATTCCATAGAGTGAAAACATCTGGTCATCCCAGATGAGGACATTAGTAACTACATCATAATCCCAGATTCCAACTCCGCCTGCCTGTACTGCGAGGGAGAGTCGTTCAGAGAGTTTGAGTAGTTCCTCTTTTATCCGCGTGCGTTCGGTAATGTCCCTGACCACTGATATGATCACATCGTTACCCTGGAGATTGACTACCCTGGCATTGATCTCTACCTGGATGGAGGTTCCATCCTTTCTCCGTTGTTCGGTCTCAAAGATAGCATGTCCGGTTGAGGATAATTCTTCAATAATATCTGATAATTGGCGATTTTTGTATCCCGATATAATATCCTGCGGACCATGCATCAGAAGTTCTTCCTGGGTATACTGGAGCATTTGGCAGGCAACCTGGTTTACATTAATCAGGTTTCCAAAAAATTTTTCTGGTGCTATCTTATGGATGAATATCCCGTCATTTACTGTGTTAAAAATGCCTCTGAACTCCTCTTCACTCTTCTGGAGTGCTGCCTCAGCCCTTTTTCGGTCAGTGACATCTCTGCTCACCCCGATCAATACATCCTGATTATTCCACATTCCGCGGGTTACTTTGGTCTCGACTTCGATACGGCGACCGTCTTTGGTAAGAATTGGAACTGGGCATGAATCTATGGTTCCAGCGATCATTCCCTGAACATTTTGTAAGGCTTCATCCTGTTGTTCGGGAACATGCAACATGAGGACATGTTGCCCCCTGAGTTCCTCCGCAGTATACAAAAGACGGTTCACTACAGCGTTATTGACAGTGATGATACATCCTTGCATGTTCAGGACAAAGATCATCTCATCGATTGAATTGAATAAGGTTTCCAAATTTTTAGAGGCTTTCTTTGCTTCATCCTCGGCAATCAGACGGTCAATTGTGCTTCCAAGTTCTTTGCATATTGTATACAATGTCTCTTTTTCTTCTTCAGATATTATATACCGTCTTGTACTGACGAGATTCAGGGCTCCTATGGCCATACCTTTTGAGAGTAAGGGAAGGCTGACTATTGACTGAAATCCGTATCGATCAGATAGAATTGGAGCGATTTTTGCAAAGTTTTCAGTGATTATTGGCTGATTTTGAAGAAAAAGATTATCATATGGTTTTTTTTCAATAGGGATAGATCGAGTTTCATCTAGGAACTCATCTGGAAGGTTTTTAGAATGGACGACCTCTGCTGTGCGGGTAGAGAAATTTACCAGATAAATCCCTCCTGCATCGAAGTCAAGCAGACGTAATGAGGTCTCCAGGATACTGGCCAGGATCTGTGGAATACTTTCTGACTGATTTCCCGTTGAGATTATTTCATTAAGGATTGAAAGCGTTTGTGTCTGACTTTGTAGCGTTCTGCCTGCTTGCTTGCGTTCGGTAATATCTGTAGCGATCTGGAGTTTAACCAATCTGCCGTCATTCCAGCGTATTGCCCGGTCCCTGCAGCTATACCATCTGCCACTATGGCTGTTCTGGTACTCCCATTGGTATACTCCGGTTGGTCCGAATTGATCAGTCAGAAGGTGATTTGTACAGAACTGGCATGGCTGACTCTGATTACCATGTATTGATTTATAGCATTGTTGGCCAAGAATATCTCCATACACAAATCTGCCCTGTTTATTTATGAACAGAATTTCAAATGTATCCATATCAACAACATGGACCAGGGCATCGATGTTATCGAGGATGGTATAGAGATCAGCCTGAGTTTCTTCCTTCAGGAATTCTGATTTTTTCGCCGGTAGGAGTTCTTCTCTTGTATCTTCGGGTGTTCGATTGAGATTAGAACCATCAGGTATGTTTTGTTCTGGTGAAAGACCTGATTGAACCTGATAGTGTTTTCTGATAGTATCCAGAACTTTCTCAGACTCAGCCCATCTGATGTCCAGATGGTGGACAATCTCATCAATTCGTCTGACCTGCATATGGATCTGATCCATTACCAACGTGTCATGGATTTGATCCGCATAGGTGGTAATAATCATCAGGGGGTTTCTGATCTCATCGTTAAGAATTGCCAGTTGTGCGAGGTTTTGCTGGATCTGAAGAACCGTGGTTTTTTTCTCTTCCTCAAGTCTTCTTTCAACAGTGATGTCTCTTCCCTGAGCAATCGTAGCCACCAGGGTTGCTCCGTCCTGGGAATACAAGGTAGATGAGTTCCAGAGTATCGTCCTGACAGATCCATCTCTGTGAAGAATGTCGATTTCAATGGTCATCCATCTGACACCATGGGCTGTTGATCGCAAAAGCCGCATTATTCGCTCTGTCTGGTCAACGGGAAACAGGGAATGGAGTGATTTGCCAATCAATTCCTGAGCAGATCGTTCGATAAGTATCTCAAATGCATGATTGATCCGGGTGATCTCAAATGCCGGATTCCACACAATTATCGGTACATTCGCGTACGAGATCAATTTTTCTAGGTAGTCATTGGCCTCCCTCAGTTCACTCTCTGCTATGAGGCGTTGGGTGATATCACGGGATGTTCCGGCTATTCCCAGGATTTCTCCTGTCTGATCATGCAAAGGACTGAGAAAGACCTCATAGTGATGGAGATTACCATCAGGCATCGGTGTAGAGGTCTGGGCCATTATGGTATCATTGGTGGAATACACCTTATTGTGTAACTCTTCCCAGTTCCTACATTGCTCCTCGGGAAATCCCAATTCGGCATGGGTTTTACCGATTATCTCATCAGAACTCATGTTTAAAGCAGCACACAAAGCCTGATTAACGCTTGAATAACATCCATTCCGGTCATAACTGTAGATGTAATCAAGGCTGGCATTATTTATCAACCGGTATCGCTCTTCACTTTTCCTAAGGTTTTCCTGTATTGCTTCACGATCTGTGACATCTAACATGCTGATGATGAGATTTTTTTTGCCGTCCTGGTCCAGGAAATAGGTCATATGTTTTTCCATCAGACGGATGGCCCCATCAGGCCTTATGAAATAAAATTGATAATGGTTGATGTATGGTAAACCGGCTAAATATTTTTGAAAATTATGGACGACAAACTCGATCGATTCAGGAGCCAAAAATACGATGAATGATTCTGCCTGAAGTATCTGCTCTTCTGAGTACCCACTGATTTCAAGCAGCCGGTCATTACACCACGTAATATGTGCCGTTTCATCTACGATGCATAATGCACTGTGAGAACTTTCTACAATTGCCTGATAGCGATTTTCACTCCCTGATAAAGCCTCCTGAACTAATTTATATTTGGTGATGTCCCGGATAGATTCAATGGCTCCGATAAGTGTCCCTGCTGAATCATAGAGTGGTGCTGCTATCATCCAAAGGTATGCTCCCTTTCCTCCATTAAGGTGTGATATAAATATTTCTGAAATCAGCTTATTTCCATCTCTCTGAATATATGGATATAATTCGGCATCTTTTTCGTCAAAGCGAAGTACCAGATCAATGAGGATTGGCCTTTTATCAAGGTGCAGAGTTTGAGCATAATCGCAGGTATTGAGTATTTGTGCTTTTAGAAAGCCTGTTAATGTCTCTATTGCAGTGTTCCACGCAATAACAATGCCTGAATTATTTATTGCAAAAGTTGGATCCGGAAGAAAATCAAGTATATCGGATATTTTTTTCTGGAGTTCAGGAAGCACTTTATGAGTTGATCGTTCTGATTCAATTTTTCGAATATTTGTACCTAATTCGGCGAAATCTGCTTTTGGTTCACCTCTTTTTCGAAGGTAGAAGTCAGCCCCGTTATTTAGTGCATCAATGACAACTTCCTCACACCCATTTCCCGTGAAAAGAATAAATGAAGGAGACGTTCCCCTCGATTTGACCTGTTTAAGAAATGAGATGCCATCCATTCCTGACATCATATATTCAGAAACAATCACGTCAAAAGAGTGTTCCTTGATTAGCTCGAGCGCTTCGTCAGCTCCTGGTGCCGTGGTAACAGTAATATTTTCCTGACGCTCCAGGATCTCTTTTCCCAGAATAAGAAGATCTGGTTCATTGTCAACAAATAGGACGTGAATACGCTCTGTCATGCTTAATCACTAGTATATCTGAATCTTCCCGGTGGTATCTGCATTTCAACCGGACTCCCTTCCCCGGCTCTCCTGTCTCCCTGATGGTTATCCCGGTGATGAAAAGGATCTCCCTCATCAGAAAAAATCTATTCTGGATTTTTTTGCTAACCCAATTTTTAAATACCTGATCCTTCTCATATTCGAGGCTCCCTCCACCGTCATCTGCATACATGATAATCATATCACCACCATCGTGATGGCATGATATCCATAAACTGGTAATATTCTGCCTATGATGGAAAGAGGACTCAATGAGATTATCCAACACTTTTCTGGCATCAGCTCTGCATAGATCTCCAGAGATCCCGGGTAACTGTTGAGGTGAACTGTACTAAAAAGCCCTTGGATCGCCCTGCGTTTTAGGATGATATCTACCTGTTGCCCTGTGGGTTCTATAGTTCAAAGATCCAGGTAATATCTGGTACATTCGATGAGACTCTGAATGTCTGTGCCACTCTGGATCACGAGTCGAGCTTTTAATCTGGAGGGAATCATGAATCAAACTTCTGACTTACTGAAGGATGTCTCATGATATAATCAATACTATCTCTACATTAAAGTATTTAAAACGGTGAACTTGGAACATCCTATAC
>DATMXW010000173.1:0-3972 GCA_035561295.1 Methanospirillum sp.
ACTCTCAGTAGTGAATATTCATACCCACCTCTGCGAGAGTAATTATGAGATTGATAGATTGGTAAAAAAACCGGGGTTTAGAAAAGGAAGAGTTCAATTCTGATCTGATTCGCAATTCTTGATTTGGAAAGGATTCGCTCGATCAGTATATGATCTCATTGAGGGGGAGCGGGCAGGGAAATGATCGGGATATCATCTCCTTTTCATCATGGTCCTGAAATGAATCCGGAGCGATAATTTTTACTGCAGCCGGATCGATAGCAAGCCTCATGGGTGTCCGTGTTGTTTTTTCGCCCCCCATTATTACATACCTCAAAGGTTTTGTTTCAATATATGCGGACTCGGTTCTGAACACTCTGGATTCAGGAAATGTCAGATGTCTTCCCAGGAAAAAGCCGATCCAGAATTTCAGCCCCTGCCACTCACTCAGGGTATCCATGGTAAAGATGATCAGTGTTTTATTATCAATATGAGCATCCGGGGTTATCTTCCGTGTTCCATAAAAACTACCATTTGCAATGATCAGCTGTCTGGTGTTTATCACCTCAGTTCTGTCATCAATAGTTATGGTGCACTGAAAGATCGTCTGTGAGATAAGGTACCGGGTTTCGTATAATAGGTATGATACTATCCCAAGGTACCGCTTCAGACGTCGGGGGGTTGCAGTAATTACATCCCGTGAAAAACCCACGGTTGCGATGTTAATGAAGTACTGATCATTGATCATACCCAGATCAACATCAACCACTTTTCCATGAACAATGACATCCACTGCTTTTTCGAGTGCCATCGGGATGCCCATCGATCTGGCAAAATTATTTGCGGTTCCCAGAGGCAGGATTCCGAGCACAACATCACGATGAACAAAAAGTTCCGTAACCGTGTTAAATGTACCATCACCACCGCCTACAATCACCAGCGGGTGCCCTTCGTCGATTATCTCTTGGATAACCTGCCTGAGTCGTTCTGGTTTTCGTACCGGAAATGCAGCGACAATATCGATACCTTTTGATTGCAGGAGATCAAGTGCCCGAAAAAAGAGTCTCTCTCCCTTTCGGGAATGGGTATTGACAACGAGAACTGCTTGCTCTTTTTCCCTGATGATCCCTTCAAGTTCTCGTTTACTCTTCATACCTGCTCCTTTAAAGCCACAGATCTCGAATCAGAAGGATCATTGGCAGAACACCCTTCCTTATTAATTTAATGAGGAAAAAGTTCTTGTGGTTACTCTTTTCCGGATAGTGCAGATGCAATGGCTGATTCTATTATACTGGAGAGATAATCTCCGGCAAGATCAGGGATGACTGATGCATTCAACTCAGGGAGATCCAGTGCAGCCTGAAGGATTACATCCTGCTTCTTAAGTGCAATAACTGCCTTTTCGCGTATGGGTATCACCTTTTCTGATACCTGGAGAGAATTAAGATGGTCTATCTCAGTCGTAATGATGCCCTGATAATCCCTGAGATCGGTTTTTACCGTATCCCACTGTTTCATCTTTGCATCTTCATTGATATGACTAATCCGTGTTACTGACTCGTTCTGAAACTCTTGGAGTGAAGTGAGAAATGTCAAATCTTCTGTATTAAATACAGATGTGCATCCCGCAGTGAGGAGCGATCCGGACAGGAGTGATACAAAAATGATGGTGTGCCAGATTTTTATCATAGTATTACCTCGATAGCGCAATATAGAGAAACCATTTCTCTATAACAATCTTATATGTTACGATCGTGAATATGAAGTGTCCGGTATGTAATGTCGATCTGCTAATGGGTGAGAGATTATCCATCTCAATTGATTACTGCCCACAATGCAGAGGGATATGGCTTGAGAAAGGAAAGCTTGACCAGCTTCTTGCCAGCACCGCAAATGGTCAGCCCACCCAGCGTTCGAGTGGAGGGGGGGGAATTCTTGGTTCAGTGATCGGAAAACTCTCTGATAATGACCACGATCATGGTCATTCGAGTCATGGCGATTATGGATATGATCAGAAAAAACATAAAAAGAAGTCATTTTTTGATGATCTCTTCTGATTTATCTTTTTTTTAGATTATCTCTCACAAAATGTTGCTTTTGCTGCATGCTCGCCTGTAGCTGGTTCAACATGAATAGTCACGCAGGCACGGGGGAATTCAAGGGTCAGATCAGCCTCAAGGTGTTCAGTCAGGTCGTGGGATTGCTCAACTGAAATATCTTTATCTACGACCAGATGAAAGTCAATAAATATCTCTGGTCCTGCCCGCCTGGTTCGAAGACCATGATAATTAACATAATCTGAGTGATG
Organism: Methanospirillum sp.; assembly: GCA_035561295.1. GTDB lineage: Archaea > Halobacteriota > Methanomicrobia > Methanomicrobiales > Methanospirillaceae > Methanospirillum. The sequence continues at coordinate 2,288 of DATMXW010000173.1, forward strand.
TTCACAGATGATCCGGGTAATTCGCCTCTCTTCATCATCGGTGAGTCGGTAATCGATCAGGTCTTTGTATGATTTCACGGTGAGATCATACGCTGCCTTCATGATTACAAGAGCCACCCCCATTGCAACAATTGCATCAAGGATGACGATCCCGGTCAGCCATATCAGAATCAACCCTGCCATAACTCCTACAGAGGTATAAATATCTGTCCGAAGATGCCACGCATCACTCTCAAGGGCAATTGATTCTGTTTTTTTAGCAACCTTCATGAGCCGGGCAGAAACTACCGTATTAACAGCCGCTGAGATCCCCATCACCGCTATACCTGCGATCATGAACGTCTGGTTCATTGGCTCAGATGCCGGTTCAATCAGGATCAGACATGCTTCATGGATGATGAGAAGGGCTGCAACAAAGATAAGAAGTGCCTCAACCATTCCTGATATTGATTCATATTTACCATGGCCAAAGGCATGTTCTTCGTCAGGAGCCTCTGCAGATCTTCTGACCGAAAAGAAGGCGATGACCGATGCAAGCAGGTCCATCCCTGAATGGATGGCCTCAGATATGATACTGACCGACCCAAGTGCGAGGCCGACGATCAATTTTAAAAGAACAAGAATTGTATTTGAAATGACAGAGAGAAAGGCAGTCTTCTCTTTCTCTTCGCTTAATGTACGATAACCTGATGTCATAATTTATCTGGATTGTCATAATCACATACGTGAAACTGGGGGATAAGGATAATGAACGTGCATTCCAATTGATTTAGGGCATAATTACTCGTGGAAATTATGGGTATCCTGGAATGTTCTCTCTCCTCTGAGATTTCTGGTGATAGTCAGGTCTCTTTCTCCAAAAAATCGTCATCATTCATGAGCAGATTTGTGAGAGAATTGTGCGTAATTTACCCTCTGGAAAGGCACCGTCTCCGATGTATGTCACCGATTCGTTGCAGATAATGACGGTTTGTGGAATTGATTGAATGATCTGACTGCCCAGTGTCTTCATCAGGCTTCTTGAAAAATCAGGAGGAGCAGATACAAACATACCGGCAAACTTGTTCTTCTCAATATGATTTCTCACCTGATCACCGTTTTCTCTTGGATCGATATCAACACCGAGAATGATGAACGAATCAGGATTATTCAACATCAATTTTTTTGTTTCACGCAGTTGCACAGAACACGCCGGACACCAGACTGCAAATGTGTGCATGATGACCGGCTTTCCCTGTGAAGCAAGTTCAATGATTGAAGTCTCTCTGCCGGTTATTACGTCTGTGATAGGGATAGACATCCAGGTTATCTCGGTCTCATTAATGACCGATATTGGATCTCCGGAGGTATTAGTTAATAGTTCTTGTTTGGATACAGGGGGCTTTGAAGTGCAGCCTGCCATGAGGATGATCGCTACACAGAAGAGTATAAGCAGTATTTGCGATTTGGAGATATACATATACAGTCTTCTTTTGCTTGACACATATTTGGGTTTATTGCAATTGTTACTCTGTCAATCACCGTATGAGTATACATTACCCTATCCTTACTGAACCCGTACCAGTATGTCTAATAGCATCGGATGGAACCTTAGTTCATTGGCATATTCAATTTATTATGAAATTATCATCTCCTATTCAGAATATCGTAGCCTGAATATCTCTATCCTGTTGATATGTAGCTCC
>DATMXW010000174.1:0-23727 GCA_035561295.1 Methanospirillum sp.
TAATAATGAGCTTAAAAAAGGGCGAACAGATCCCGGGAACTGATAAGTGAACCATCGGGCATTTTTTGTTAAGCAAAAACTCATCATCCTGATAAAAACTGAAGTCGGACCACGGGTAAAGGAAACAAAAAAACCAGGATATGGATACAAAAAGAATCACATTGAGGTAAGGACCGGGTACTCAACGAGAACTCATATCCAACATCGCATACTACCGGCAGAACCGAATAATACGGCATGATGATTCTCATCAAACTCAACTTATGAAAATGCATAGCATTTTCATGACTAATGAGAGACTGAAAGACTATTGAGGGTGTATTATTCAGCGGTTGAATATCCCAACACGTACTGCAACCGTACGGGGTGGATGATCTCCTTATATCCCTATTTGGGGGAGATAATAAGCGGTTATACTGAAAGACTTTCATTCAGGTAAGCAAATTCAGGACCAGAGGGGTTCATGCCCGGAGGAAGGGCAACAATCCAGGGTCTTACACTCTGATCCTCAAGAAAAAACTGAGGCACAACCCACATATCATAAAACCTTTCTGCAGAAAATACATAATACCCGTCCTGATCATGGTCAGTGATATCAAGAGAGTCTGCAAAAATAATCACATCATCATCGATCTGATCAGTTCCTATCGTGTCATATCCGACCACCAGCTGCCAGTGTCCACCCCAGTCTGCCCATCCAACCATGGTCGGAATCCCCCTCATCAGGTTTTCCCTAAGCATTATCAGATCTCCATCTGGTCCGGTCAGACTGTCCTGAACAGTCCAGTTTCTGGCTCTGAACCATCCGGAGATGGCAGAGACATTACTTCCGTATATCGGCCGTGATCCAATCTCTTCTGCGATAGCCCTCTCATCCCCTTGATAGCCATAATACCTAAGGAGGGTAACCATGGATGCAGGTCCACAGGTCCAATCGGTCATCTGTTGAACAGCAGGCAAAGGTATGAAAATAACATTTGGATCGTGGATAAGATCAGATATCATGATATCCGGATACCATCGGGAACCAGGATGATCTCCCTTGTCCGGGTATACAACTGGTCCACCGGGTTGCTCTGCATGAATTATCCCAGCAAAGAGGATAATGATGAGAACAATGGGGAAAATTCGATCAAATTTACCTGACGTCATTGGGACCATAGATATCCGCTGTGATTATGGAGCACCCGGAATAGGGGTCTGATACCATCGCTGATCATCCCACCGTTTCCAGTATGGATACAGATACTCAGCAAGAGCTGCCGGATCAGGGGACGACAGAAGAATTCCGGTCGCGAGAATCCGAATCTGCATATAGAGCGGAAGTAATTCAAAAATCCTGATATCATACCGGCCTGAGCTGACATGACGCCAGACCAGGGACTGAAACCTGACTGGATCCTGATCGCTTCCTGACACCAGACAGATATCAATATCACTCCGTTCATCAGCCCGCCCTTCTGCCTGTGATCCATACAGATATACCCCCGGTATCACAACAGGAAAATACGAGAGATCCTGGAGGATTGTAGTCTTCAGAAGCGTAAAATCCATGCTTCAACCACCGGTATGAGGGAGAGGATATGGGGAAGTGAGTGGGCGATCCCGGACAATGCCATCACCTCATCGGTGCCATTGTACCGGTGGATGATCCGGTTTCTCATCCCATTCATCTCACGAAGAAGTTGTTTTTGATCAAAGGAGAAGAGATCAATCCGATTGATATTGGAGTAGTCATCACGGGAAGGAATATCCATATCCCGCAGACACATCGCAATGATATCCATGGTTGCTTCGACTATCTCCTGAAATGCTTTGAAGATCGCCAGGAGAGTCTTTGTATCAGAGATCAGGTCTTCAGGTTTTTCGTCACCAAGCCACAAATCGATAAGGCTTGCCCGATCCTGTATCCAGAGGATTTTATCGCGGTACCGAAGGCGCCGATCCTCATTCATATGTATTCATCCATTTCTGAACATATGAACCCTGCTCCGGATACCTCCTCCTTTCATCGGAAAAACGCTCAAATTCTCGAAGATAGGATTTCAATCTCACGAAATCCTCTTATAATCCCAAACTAAATCAGGAATGTGGTCACCCATGACACAGGATAAAGACGTGAAGATCGGTATCTGGACATATCCGGATATTGAAGAATCTGTACAGCAGGAAGGAGTAGCAACAAGGACAATAACGTTACTCAATGCGAAGCAGATTGCCCAGGATCTCAACCAGATCACCCAGGAGTTTCTCGCAGCTTTCTCCGAACCTAATAAGATGGATCTGGGCTACAAAGTTGATGCAATAGAACTGAGTGTGAATATCAGTGCATCAGGTACTATCGTCATTGCAGAAGGAAGTGTAGAAGCAGGTATCACCGTCACTATAAAACCCAAATCGTAATATCTGCAATAACCCGGCACAGGTAACTCATCGTCACCGATTCAGTTGGTCTTCTGTAAAATAATATTTTTTCATATAATTCCGGATCTTCACTGACTCAAGAAACCCCCGGTCAACCTCGTCAATAATCTTATCAATCTCAGATATCCTGGCCATCATTTCGTGACGGTCTGGTTCATCATCTGTATCTACGAGGCAGGAAAGGATAGTTAGGGGATTTCTGATATGGTCATTATAGATCTGCATCTGTTCCATGATCCGCTCTATCCGTATAAATGACTCTTCCCGTGCTTTTTCAAGCTCATGTTCCCGGGTTATATCACGGATTATTCCTAATGCCTGTCCCTGATTGAGAGCAAGAATTCGTGCATCATAAAACCGGCTGGACTCAGGAGTCTGATGTTCAAAAGTGAACTGGCGCAGCTGCATGGTAAGAATCGCATCACGAACATGGGAGAGAAACGTATCAGCCACCTCAGAAGAGAGACTGGTATTATGGATATCTGCTCCAATTACCTCTCCAGTAAGGGGGGTTCCAGCAAGATTGTCAGGAACATGATAGTCCAGAAAGACACCCAGATCAGATATGACAAACATCAGATCAGGGATGGCATACACAAGAGTGGAGTTCCGATGCTCACTCTGCCCAAGTTCTTCTTCCTTTTTCTTGAGATCTTCAAAATTCAGTCTGAGCTCTTCTTCTTTTGCAGATAGAATAGAACACGCTTCAAGGAGTTCCTGGTTTTTTTCTCTGAGTTGTTCTTCAGCCCGCCTTCTCACCACATTCTCCTGCTGAAGAGCTTCATACGCCTCCTGCAGCTCACGGGTTCGCTCAACAACCCGCTGTTCAAGATGGTAATTTGATTCCAGGAGTGCGTTTTTGAGCCGGTTGATGGCAAGATGGGTCCCGACACGGACCACAAGCTCTTCAGGGGCAACTGGTTTGTTCAGATAATCTATCGCACCCACATCAAAAGCCTGTATCTTGTCAAAGGTCTCGGTTAGACCTGAGAGAAAGATGACAGGAATATCCCGGGTGGCAGGACTCTCTTTCAGACGGCGACAGGTCTCATACCCGTCAATACCAGGCATCAGCACATCCAGCAGAATCAGATCCGGCATCTCAGACGTCGCCCGCACGATTGCTTTCTCACCACTGGTTGCTACCAGAACCCGGTACCCTCTCTCCTCAAGTACGGTTCTGAGTATCCGAATCGTTTCCGGAGTATCATCTACAACCAGAATAGTGCCAGATTCATCGATCATCAACATCTCCAGATTTGATGTGAGAGTTCAGATAATCCACAATAGCTTCTTCATCATATCGGGATGCATATCTGCTCACCGTATCACAGAACCGATCACTTCCCGGATACCTGATTCTAACCAAATGAACCAGCTCTTCAAGAGCCCGATAGTCGCCTTGATCAGCTGCACGGGTTATAGCCTCCAGAATCTCCCGGGGTGGAATACAGTCACTCCTGTGCGCCATTTTATCCTGGGGAGCCGCTTCCCTGGTGTAGATCCATTCTATCCCGATAAGAGCGCGTATCTTTTCCAGAAGAATGTCAATCTGGATTGGTTTTGTAGCATAGTCATCACAGGATGATATGAATAATTCTTTGCGGTCACTCCGGGTTATGGAGGCCGAAAGACCAATAATCCGTGATCCAGAAAGATCTGGGTCAGCCCTGATAGCCCTGACCGCATCCAGTCCGTCCATTTCAGGCATCACGAGGTCCATGAGGATCAATTCAGGATGAATCTCTCCTGCAACTTTTAGAGCCTCACGCCCGTTTTCAGCAGATCTAACCCTGAATCCGAGCGGATTGAAGAGGGCGTGGAGCACCTCAATGTTTGTGGTATTATCATCAACGATAAGAATCTGCAACTCTTCTCCCTGATACCCGATGATCTGCTCAAAATTTTCTGGAATGATAGATTCAGGTGTCTGCAATGCCCGGGGTAGGGGGAGAGAGACGGTAAACATACTCCCTACACCCGGTTCACTGGCAACCTGGATAGTCCCTTGCATAAGTCCGACCAGTTCACGAGTGATCGAGAGGCCAAGGCCTACCCCATCCACACCCTTTGTATCTCCCACAAGCCTCACAAATGGCTCAAAAATTTCCTGCTGCTTGTCTGATGGAATACCGACTCCGGTATCAGAAACCTCAATGATGAGTTCTTCCCGGATTTCATCCTGATACCTGACCGTGAGGATAACCTGCCCTTCAGATGTATACCGGACAGCATTGGTTAGCAGATTGATTAAAATCTGTTTTACTTTCCGTTCATCCCCAAGTAGAGACTGAGGAAGGGCTGCATCTGGTTTGTATATAAGTGAGAGACCTTTCTCATCAGCCTTAATTTTGATTATACTCAGAATATGATCCAGCAGAATAAGAAGAGAAAATGGTGCCTGACTCAGCTCCATGCGCCTGGATTCTATTCTGCTCATATCAAGTACATCATTAATGAGCGTGAGAAGATGCTCTCCACTCTTTCTGATAGTGGAGATCTGGCTCTTCTGTTCGGATGAGAGATTCTCCTGCTTTACCAGGATCTGGGCATACCCGAGAATAGCATTAAGAGGGGTCCGAAGCTCATGACTCATTCGTGAGAGGAACGCAGTTTTTGCCTGACTTGCCTGTTCTGCCTTCTCTTTGGCAAGGTGTAGTTCTTCAGTCCGTTCCCGGACCTCTGTTTCAAGCTCTGCAGCACGATTTTTGAGACTTCTGATCCGAATCTGGTACGCTCCATAAAGAAGCACAATCAGGGCAATGATTAGCCCGGCTCTGAATACAGATGTATCCCACCAGGGAGGAGTAATGGTAAGATGAAGGGATCTTCCGGTCTCATTCCAGACTCCGTCATTATTAGATCCGAGTACCTGAAAGAGGTATGAACCAGGCGGCAGATTAGTGTATGTCGCCAGACGTCTGGAGCTGTCTACTTCATTCCAGTCCTGCTCGAAACCGCTCATCCGATACCGGTACCGGTTTAAAGATGGAGAGTCATAGTTCAGGGAAGAGAACTCAATCGAGAGGATATTGTCACGATAGGAGAGGACGAGATCCTGGGAGACGGTTATCGATTGATGCAGCGGTGAGGTCTTATTTACCGGGACCGGCTTGTTAGCCAGTTCAAATCCAACCAGAACCACCGGGGGGACATAGGTATTTGACCTGATCTGTTCAGGATAAAAGGAAGTCAGGCCATTAATACCGCCAAAGAAGATCTCTCCGCTCCTGCTCTGCCAGTATGATCCATCATTGAACTCATCGCTCGCGATCCCATTCTTAGAGGTATACGTATGTACTGCCTTCGATACCGGGTTGTAAGACACAATACCTGCATTCGTGCTGAGCCAGAATACTCCTCTTTTGTCCTCAATGATGCTATATATAACACCATCTGGAAGCCTCTCCTTTCCGGATATCTGCAGGAATCTGCCAGTGGTTTTATTAAAGGCATTCAAACCATTTGCGGTCCCCACCCAGAGGATCCCCATTAGATCCTCATGAATTGAGTAAACAGTATCATCAGAGATACTTGTCACATCAGCTGCGTCATGTCTGAATGAGGTAAAGTTTCCGGTGTTTCTATCAAAACGATTCAGACCACCTCCAAAGGTTCCGATCCAGAGCGTGCCTTCATGGTCTTCATACACGACCCTGACATTATTTGAACTGATGGTCCCTGGTATATCCGGGTCATTTCTAAATGCCCTGAATGTCTTATTTATTACATCAAACCGGTTCAGCCCTCCTGATTCGGTTCCGATCCAGAGAAATTTCTCCCGGTCCCGTGAAATCCAGATGATATTATTATCAGATAGACTAGACGGATCTGTCGGATCATGACTGTACCGATGAAATGTTCCGGTTGTGGTGTTAAAACTATGAAGGCCGCTCCCCCCAAAGGTTCCTACCCAGAGGGTGTCAGAATCATCACCATAAATTGGTCCAACAAGCCGGCTTGGGGCCAGACCCCCATCTTCTGCTGAAGGTGCATACCGGATAGTAATGCCTGAACTCCGGTTAAGCTGGTTTAAAATACCGTCTGTTCCGCCGATCCAGAGGTTCTTATGCTGATCTTCATAGACTGCAAAGATATCGCTGGTACTTATAGAGTCAGGATCTGCCGGATCATGACGATAGGTTGCAAATTGCCTCACTCTGGGATCATACCGGTTTACTCCTGCCTCATCAGTACCGATCCAGATTGCCCCGGCCGCGTCTTCATATAAGGATCTGACTGCATCAGAACTGAGCGTGTCAGGATCTGAGGGATCATTCTGGTAGCTGATATACTGGTTTGTTTCCGGATTGTACTTCTTCAATCCTGATCCCCGTGTTCCAACCCAGAGTACACCCTCGCGGTCCTGGAGTACTGCACCGTTTTTTTCACTTATTTCAGACTCTTCTTGTCCAGTTTCAAACCCTGCCCATGAGAAGCCGCCAGTTTCAGGGTTATACCGGTCAAGGCCAGAGGGATGTAAAGCCCATAGGACTCCGGTTCGATCATGGTACACTGATACGGTCTGGTTTTCATGTAGACTGGTTGGATCCTGCTCCTGGTGCATAAATTGAGTGAACTGAACAGTATCCGGATCCATCTTAACAAGACCTGTGGGGGTTGCAAGCCAGAGTAGACCATCGGTGCCCTTTGAAATCTCCCTGATATGATCATCGCTGAGAGAAGCGGGATCATCAGGATTATGCCTATACCGGGTAATGTCTCCGGTTTTGGTATTCAGCCGATTCAGACCGCCCCCATCGGTTCCAATCCAGAGGGTCCCGTTTTTGTCAGGGTAGAGAGAATACACCTGGTTTGATGAGATTGATCCAGGATCATCAGCCCGATGAATATACCAGGTAAATTCTTCAGTAACTGGATCATACCGGTTCAGACCCCCGCCCAATGTCCCAATCCAGATGATTCCCTCCGGATCCTCATGGATATCAGCAATATAACTTGAGGAGAGACTGTTGCTGTTCCCAGGGTCAGTGCGAAATATCGACATCGAATATCCATCATACCGGTTCAGTCCATCCTGGGTGCCAAACCATAAAAAACCGAATCTATCTGACAGTATCGTGTTGACTGTTGCCTGTGAGAGTCCCTCATCAAGCGAGATATGGGTGACTTTGAGGTTGCTTATCTCATCGCAGAATGCCGGGGAGATGATCAGAAAGAGGAACAGAAGAACATATGAACCCTTATGCATGACAGAGGTCATCTGATGGAGAATACACAACCAATATTCAGACTGTTTTATTCCATTCAAAGACTCTTCTCTGACCATACGAACCATCTCCAATGTATAGAGTGAAAGGTTGTGATATATTAAATCATGGTCATAAGCCTCCTATTTCATCAAGGTAAGGGAGTTGATTTTAATGCAGTCCGGTGTGAAGAGGTACTTTATATCTGATTAGTAGTAAAAGGAGAGAGATCCAGGAATCACATGAACCTTCAGAAAAAATCAGTTCTGGTTTTTGCTCTTCTCCTCATAGGATTCCTCTTGATTATCACACTTTTTTTCTCAACAATACTTCTGGCAAGTTACAGAACTCTTGAAGAGGGGTATATTGAAAAAGATCTTGATCAGACCGTCAAAAAACTCAATGATGAACTCTATACCATGTCGTCAATCGCGTCTGACTGGGGTCCCTGGGATGATACGGTTGATTTTGTAAACGGGAAGGCTCCAAATTATCTCAACTCAAATCTCAGGCCATATGGCTTTGACAACCTCAACCTGAACCTCATCATCATAACCAATACTCAGGGAATCCCACTGTTCTCAGGATCGTATGATCTCCAGAAAAAGGTTATGATCCCGGTTCCGGATTACTTTTCCGGACCAATTGACCTGAAAAATCCGCTCATGAATATGTCAGATCCCCACCAGGTAACGAGGGGAATTCTGTTGCTCCCTGAAGATCCCATCCTCCTGGTATCACAACCCATTGTACACTCAGATTACTCCGGCCCACCACAGGGCGTCATCATCATGGGAAGATACCTCAACCAGGAAGAGATATCAAGACTGGCAGCGCTAACACGACCGAGCCTCACCCTCACACGGATCGATGACAAGAGATTGCCAAAAAACCTCGTCTCGCAGATCAGGGAGAAGAGCAGATTACCAGGAGAAATTATCATCCCACTAAACCCGGATCAGGTTGCAGGTTATGCACTCATACCTGATATTTTTGGAGATGATGCCCTCGTGCTCCAGATAACCGAGACCCGCGACATCTATCATCAGGGTATTGAAACCACAATTCAAGTAATATTCCTCATTTTGGTCGGAGGTCTGTTTCTGGGACTGATGGTGATAATCCTGCTCGATCGGATTGTCCTCAAGCGGATGGGATCCCTCGCTCAGCAGGTGAATAAGATCGGTCAGTCAGGAAGTACCACTGAGCCTGTGGTGATAACCGGTGATGACGAACTATCAGGACTTGCGGATGAGATCAACCGGATGCTGAAGACTATCGAACAGACGCAGCAAAAGGTTCAGGCAAGTGAGGCACAATTCCGCGACCTTGTGGAGTATCTTCCTGATTACATCATCGTATGCGGATTAAACGGAGAGATTCAGTATATAAATCCGGCAGCGGTTCGGGCACTGGGGTATGATGTGGAGACCATGGTAGGCAGGTCTGTACTCTCGTACATACCAGAAGAGTTCCATAATACTATGATGGCCCGGTTTGCTGGTCATGATGAATTCGGGGAGATGACAACCGATGAGATCGATCTTCTCACTCATAACGGGCTTCGCAAATCGGTTATCGTGAAAGAGACAAAAGTCCGGTACCACAACGACCCGGCAATATTCCTGCTTCTTATTGATATTACCAGGCGAAAGGAGCTGGAGAAGGAACGGGAGGATCATGCACAGGAACTTCAGCGGTACTCAACATCGCTCCATCAGGCAAACATAAAACTCAGGCTGCTCACCGGACTTACCCGTCATGATGCCCTGAATAAACTCAGCGCCATGCAGATTCTCCATGGCCTTGCGATGGAAACATCAGATGAGGCGACAAACCACGACTATATATCCCATGCCCATCAGGCCGGTGAACGAATGAAAGCAATCATCGGGTTCACCCAGGAATATGAGAACTTTGGAACCGTATCATGCGGCTGGGAGAGGATTCATCCAATTATTGAGTCTGCAAAGACAGAGGTTTCTCTGAAGGGAGCCATTGTAGAAAACGAGATCCCTGAAGATCTCGAAGTCTATGCAGACCCTATCATCAGGAAGGTCTTCACCACCCTTCTGGAGAATGCTGTCAGGCATGGGGGGAATATTTCAACAATCCGTATCTTCTGTTCTGAACAGGACAATGCCCTGATCATCACCTGTGAAGATGATGGTACTGGAATTGTAATAGATGAGAAAGAATTTATTTTTAATCGGGGATACGGCAAACATACCGGTGTCGGATTATTCCTTTCCAGGGAGATCCTCTCGATCACCGAACTCTCCATCCGGGAGACGGGTGAACAGGGGAAAGGGGCCAGGTTTGAGATTACTGTCCCCCAGGGAAAATATAAAAGAGCGGAGTGGTAAGGATTTACCTTTTTAGTACATCCATGTCTCCGGATAAAAATCATGAGGCTGAATCATTCAGACTGATCATATCGTGGATTATTGTTCGGAAAATAAACCAATAGTGAGACGGGGAAAGAGCAAGCCAATGAGAGTGACCCAGTATATAATATTTATTATATACTGCGGGCTCGATAACTCTGCCAGTACTACCCCTTTTTCGGAGAGAACACCGGTCTGTTTTGCCTTACTGGATCCCTGCTCTGCTTAGGTTGTTACCGAACATCCAATATTTGAACTGCTTTTTCGTGATCAGGGTTTACCTGATACCTGCACAACTGCGCTCGACTATTAGCCTAACCAAGGTAGCCCCCGCGAAAGCATACCGGTATTACGTGATATCCCTTCAATCTCTGCGTTGCTCTCCTCCAGTCTGGCAGTAAGACTCTTCACCTCATTCTTGACGACACCGATAGTACTACTAGTATCCCCCATCTGTATGGTGAAAAATCTTTTTTATTCGGTCTCTTTCCATTATCCATGAGATACGATGAAATACCTATAAGGTAAGATTTGATTACCTCTGGTACCTATGATAGCAGCCCTGTATGTAGACGATGAATCCGCCCTTCTCGATATCTGCAAGGCATATCTTGAGCGATCAGGAACTATTACGGTAGATATTGCACATTCAGCAGAGTCAGCGCTGAAAAAAATCAGTTCTTTCGCATATGACATCGTAATTTCTGATTACGAGATGCCTGATATGACCGGCATCGATCTTCTGATACATCTGCGGTTGCAGGGAAACCAAATCCCGTTTATCCTCTTTACCGGCCGAGGGAGGGAAGAGGTCGCTATTTTGGCCCTCAATAACGGCGCAGACTTTTATCTTCAAAAAGGGGGAGATCCTAAATCTCAATTTGTTGAGCTTATCCATAAAACTCACCTTGCGGTTGACAGGCGAAGAACTCTTGCGGCCTTGAAACAGTCTGAACAGAGACTCCTGGATATCATCAACTTTCTCCCTGAGGCAACATTCTCAATTGATATATCAGGAAAGGTGGTAGCCTGGAACAAAGAGATAGAACGAATAACTGGTGTTCCTGCACAAGATATTATCGGAAAAGGGGGATATGCGTACTCAATTCCATTCTTTGGATCACCACAGCCGATGATCATCGACCTTATCAACAGGCCTGATCCCTTCTTTGATGAGTTATACCCGGAATATCAAAGAGAAAACGGCAATATTATCGCAGATATTCAATTCCCGTATCTTCCCGGAGGATTACGATACTATCGGTGCGAGGCAAAGCTCCTGTGTGATCCTGAAGGAAACCCATCAGGTGCCATTGAGACGATTCGTGATATTACCGAAGAGACGATCTCCAAAATAAGTATGAAGACCAGTCTTGAGGAGTATGAAACTATCAATCAATATACCCCTGACTGGCAGTACTGGGAAGACCCGGGAGGAGTTATTATTCATACCTCTCCTTCCAGTTATCAGATCACCGGATATTCTGCTGAAGAGATAAAAGATAATCCACGACTGATTACCTCTATCATCCATCCGGATGATCAGGATATATGGAAGGAGCACCGGCACTGTGCTGCCTGTTCACAAAGCAAGGAGTATATTGACATCAGAATTATTCATAAAAACGGGGAGGTCAGATGGATAAATCACATCTGTACCTCCATATTCGGTATCCATGATGAGTATCTCGGACATTGGGTATGCAACCGGGATATTTCGGAACGAAAAAAGATTGAAGAGGAACTCCTCTCTGCATACAAGGAATTGGCAACCAGGGAGGAGCAACTTGAACAGCAAAATCGTCAGTTAATAGAAGATCAACTGAAGATAAAAGCCCAGGAAATCCAGTATCGGGAATTATTTGATCATATGCCAAGCGGGGTTGCAGTCTATGAAGTTCAAGGTAAAGAAGAACCACACTTCATCTTCAAAGATATGAATCTGGCAGCCCAGAAGATAGAGCAGATCTCAAAGACCGATTTTATTGGAAGAGATGTTACCGAGGTTTTTCCCGGCATTGAAGATCTTGGTCTTTTTCAGGTTTTTAACAGAGTGTACCAGAGCGGAGATGCAGAAGTACTCCCGGCAGCTCAGTATCAGGATGACCGGATCCGAGGCTGGCGTGAAAACCGGGTATATAAACTCCCTTCAGGAGATATCGTCGCGGTCTATGATGACATATCTGAGCGGATAAACCTTCAGGAAGAGGTAACAGTCAATGCCCAGCGGTATCAGCAAATGGCAGGTCTCCTTCCGATTTGTGTCTTTGAGACCAATAAAGAAGGATATTTTACCTTTTTTAATACTCAGACATTGATAACATTTTTCTATACTCAGGAGGATCTGGACAAAGGACTTCATTTTACCGAGGTTGTCATCCCAGACGAACGACAAATGGCAATCGCCAATGCAAACCGGGTACTTGCAGGAGATTGCAGTCATCCAGGGCATGAGTATCATGGAATCAGAAAGGATGGATCCATCATCCCAATGATGGTGTATACCTCTCCGATAATCAGGGATGGCGAAGTCAGGGGCTTTCGTGGTGCAGTAATTGATATGACCAGCATCCAGTACGAACAAAAGAAGTTTGCCCATGTTTTTTATAATAATCCAACAATCATGGGTATCTCACTCCGCTCAACCGGCACATTTGTCGATATAAACCATTCCTTTGAGCAGAAGTTCGGCTATTCAAGAGATGAGGTAATCGGAAAGACAACCGGTGATCTAGGATTATTTGTCGATGATCATCACCGACAGGAGATCATTGATCGGCTAACACAGAAGACACCAGTCAATGATCTCGAAGTACAAGTAAGAACAAAGGAGGGAAAGATCCTTACCCTTCTCTTTTCAGGCGATTGTATGGATGTGAACAGTGAGGGGATTATCTTCACGCTGGGAGTTGATATCACAGAACGAAAGATGATGGAGGAATCTCTGAAATTATCAAACAACAAACTCAATCTCCTCTCATCCATAACCAGACATGATATTCTCAATTCACTCACTACTCTCATTGGTGCCCTGGAAATTTTATCTGATCCCACAGACCAGAATGAACAGAATATTGCCTTAAATCGAGCAGAAGAAGCAGCTCTTTTGATAAAACACCAGATAGAGTTTACCCGGGATTATCAGGACCTCGGTTGTTTTGACCCCGTCTGGTTTGGAGCTTCCTCATTATTTACACAGGTGACCGATCAGTTTTCTGGCAGGTTCCAATGTATCTCATCTCTTGAGGGATTGATGATCTATGCTGATCCCCTCCTTCCCAAATTGATCTTCAACCTGATAGATAATTCTTGCAGACATGGAGAACGAGTAACCCGGATTCAAAGTGAGTATCAGATTACCACCGATGGAGTTGTCTGGGCTATTGAAGATGATGGAGTAGGGATACCTGATGCGAAAAAGGGATTCCTCTTTCTAAGAAAAGAGGGAAGTGAGCATGGGCTTGGCCTCTTCCTCTCAAAAGAGATTCTTGCACTTACCGGAATATCCATACGAGAAGCGGGAAGACCGGGAGAAGGAACCCGGTTTGAGATCATTGTACCGGAGGGTAGGTATCGTATACACCGGGAAGAGGGAGATGAATACTGTACGACTCAAAGGTTAGGATAACCTAAAAACATTCAGACCTATGACTAAAAAATCCTCTCATAATCTCTCTCTCATTATCCACATTATGGATACCGTGCACGGATTAGACATTTCTCATTTTAATCCTTCATTTCTTGAAAAATCAATCAAAGACCGCCTGGACATCATATTTCTTAACACTATATCCGATTATTGTCAATACCTGGCTATCAATCCAGGTGAAGCAGCAGAATTCTACAACTCATTATATATCACCTATAGCGAATTTTTTAGAAACCCTCTCACGTATGCTATGCTGGAACAACTGGTTCTCCCCAGGCTTATTGAACAAAGAGAGAACGCTGGAACGGGGGAAATCCGGGTCTGGTCCGCTGCATGTGCCAAGGGCCAGGAGGGGTATTCGATTGCCATCCTCCTCGATGACCTGATCTCTTCAGGTAAAACGCCAGTCTCATACCGTATATTTGCTACCGACAGATCAGAGGACGGACTGGCTTATGGAAGAGAGGGGATGTATGATTCGATGGCTATCCAGAATGTACGCATGAAGCAGATCAATACATACTTCGAATCCTACAACCATACCTGGTCAATATCCCACAAACTCAAAGAACGGATAGAGTTCTCGTCGTATGATCTGCTTGATGAGCATTCTGTCTGCCCACCAGGAAGCATATTTGGAGATTTTGATCTCATCTTCTGTTGCAATCTCCTCTTCTATTACCAGCCTGATTCTCAGCAGTTCATTCTGGAAAAAATTTCAAAGACCCTTACCGAGGGAGGATACCTGGCAAGTGGGGAGATCGAGCGGGCAATCATTGAAAAATCAGGCCTTTTCACAGAGGTCTGCAGCCCATCGGCCATATATCGAAAAAGAACTCTCCGAGGATGACTATGAATGCACATGATCTGAAGATTGGAACTCAGCTGGCTCTTGGTCTGGGTTGTATCCTTATCTTTGTTATTCTGCTTGGATTCGTCGCATATATCCAGGAAGAGCGTCTGTGGCAGGAGACAAAAGGGCTCTATGACCACCCCCTTCAGGTCAGACGGGCAATTGGAGAACTAAATACTGATATCCTAACCATGCATCAGGGGATGAAGGATCTCATCCTGACTGAAAATGAAACTGAAACGCAGCAGATTATCCAGGATATCGATAGGGCTGAAGCAAATTCGTATCAGAAAGTGGATATCCTCTATGACCGGTATCTGGGTCCCCGGTCTGACATCGACAAAGTATATACTGATCTTGTGCAATGGAGATCAATCCGTGATGAGACAATCAGGCTCCTCCGTGAGGGCAACAAGCAAGAGGCTGCTGACCGGGTAAAAAAAACAGGTATCAGTGGTGCCAAGCTTTCCCAGCTGATTGCCGACACCACCATTGTGAGTGATTTTGCAGTACAACGAGGTGACCAGTTTTATCAGTCAGCAGAAACGGAGAAGAACGATCTTATCCTGCAACTTGAGATCCTGATATGCGTTATCATCCTCTTATCCCTTTGCATCAGTTATTTCCTGCTCAAAGGACTCCGGGATCCAGTCAGGGAACTGACCGTCGTGACTGAGCAATACCGGATGGGCAGGCTTGATGTCCGAAGCCGGTATGAGTCAGAAAACGAATTAGGATTACTCTCGGTTTCTTTTAATAACCTTGCAGAAACCATTCAGACCGAGATCCAGATAAGAGAGAAGGTAGCCCGTATCTCTGAAATCATGCTCAGTGAGGATGAGATCACCTCATTCTGCCGTGAACTTCTTGCTGAACTGATCCAGCATACAAACTCCCAAATTGGGGCGATATACCGGTTAAACATCGAGAAGACTGATTTTTTACTCCTGGACTCTATCGGCCTTTCTGCTTCAGCTCACCCTTCATTTTCGGCAATAACTCAGGAAGGTGAGTTTGGATTAGCGCTCGTGACAGGGCTGGTTCAGCATATCACAGAGATTCCAGATGATACCCGGTTTATCCTTTCCACGGTGAGCGGAGATATCAGACCACGGGAGATAATTACCATACCCATCCTCACCGGGAAAGAAGTAATTGCAGTGATCTCAATCTCCAGTGTCAGCCCCTATTCAGGAGAAGCAATCCGGCTGGTCAATGATATCCAGAGAATCCTTACAGCCAGGTTCAACGGAGTGCTGGCGTATACAAAGAACCGTGAGCTCTCACAGACTCTTGAGAGCCAGAACAGGGAACTCTCAGCACAGTCACATGAACTGATATCCCAGACCCGTGCATTGAAAGATCAGAACACAGAACTGGATATTCAAAAGCAACAACTCGCCGAGGCGAATCGTCTCAAAAGTGTTTTCCTCTCTAACATGAGTCACGAACTTCGCACCCCGCTGAATTCAGTTATCGCATTATCCGGTGTCCTGTCTCGTCGCCTTCAGGGTTCAATCCCTGATGATGAACACAGCTATCTGGAGATTATTGAGCGTAATGGCAGACTTCTGCTGTCCCTGATCAACGATATTTTAGACATTGCCAGAATCGAAGCAGGCCGGGAAGATCTTCAGATTAATACCTTCTCTATCGAGGAATTAATCCACACAGTCATCGAGATGGTAGAGCCACAGGCACAGGAGAAAAATATCGGACTGGAATCGAGAATAGAGACCGGCATCCAGGGGATCACCACTATTACCAGTGATCAGTCAAAGTGTCAGCATATCCTTCTGAATCTCGTTTCAAACGCAGTAAAATTTACTGAGAAGGGTACAATAACCATCTCTGTCACCATGATCGATGATGTTCTCCAAATCACGGTGACTGATACCGGCATAGGTATTGCTGAGGATATGATCCCCTATATCTTTGATGAATTCAGGCAGGCCGATGAACGTATTGGACGGACATATGGCGGGAGTGGCCTTGGACTTGCCATCGCAAAGAAGTATACGAATCTCCTTGGTGGGACAATTACTGTACAGAGTACCCCTGGTACTGGTTCAACCTTTACACTCCGGCTGCCTCTGAATTTCTCCCAGGAATTAGTTGATCCCCCGATTAAGACCACCGATACTGCTCAACAGGGAATGCCCAGTACCATGAAGAATGTATCAGGCAGAGGAGAAACCATTCTTCTGGTTGATGATAATGAACCTGCAATAATTCAGATCACGGATCTTCTTAAGGAGCAGGGATATCAGATCAGGATAGCACGAGATGGAAAGGATGCCCTTAAGCAGATACAACATTCTGTACCAGATGCTATGATCCTTGACCTGATGATGCCAGAGGTGGACGGCTTTACGGTCCTTCATACGCTTCGCCGTCAGGAGAAGACCGCCCTGATTCCGGTGCTCATCCTGACTGCGAAACATATCACTCAGGATGAACTAAAATTTCTGACGGGGAACCATATTCATCAACTGATTCAAAAAGGGGATATCAGCAGAAGCGGACTTCTTGCGGCAGTAAAGAATATGGTCTATCAGAATAAGGAGAATGCAGAAACGGCTCCCACCAATACCATCCCTCTCACAGCCCCACCCATTCCGACAATCCTGGTCATTGAAGATAACCCTGATAATATGACCACTATGAGAGCTCTTCTCAGTGAAAGATCCATCCTTATTGAGGCGTCTGACGGGCAATCAGGTATTGAGGAGGTACGTGCCCACAGACCAGACATTATCCTCCTGGATCTCTCACTGCCGGGCTTGGATGGGTTTGCGGTACTTGATGCGCTGAGGAAAGAAGAGTCCCTGAACAATATACCGATCATCGCCCTGACTGCACGAGCAATGAAAGGGGACCGGGAGGAGATTCTGGAGCGGGGATTTGATGGGTATCTCTCAAAACCGGTTGATGAAGACCTGTTGAGGCGTACCATTCAGAGGGTGCTCTATGGACAATGATGGTCCAATCATCGTTGCAATCGACGATTATAAAGATAATCTGGTGGCAGTGAAAGCCTTTGTCACCGATGCGTTTCCTGGTGCCAAAGTCTATACTGCTGAAAACGGCAGAGATGGCATCGACCTGGCCCGTGAGAAGCGTCCGGATGTGATATTACTTGATATCGTCATGCCAGGTATGGATGGTTTTGAGGTCTGTCAGATCTTAAAAAATGATCCAGACCTTCACGTCATTCCAGTGATCTTTCTCACTGCTCTGAAAGGAGATCGAGAGAGCCGGATTCGTGCTCTGGATGTAGGGGGAGACGCGTTCATTTCAAAACCATTTGAAGAAGCAGAGTTCAAAGCACAGATCAGGGCAATGGTGAAGATCAAGGCGGCTAATGTTCGGGAGCAGGCTGAGAAAGAGTCTCTTGAAACCCTTGTTGCCCAGCGTACTGATCAGCTGGAGAAAGAACTTGCATTACGGAGAAGGACAGAGGAGGAACTGAATCAGTCAAGAGCTGAACTGCAGAAGAAAAACTTTGAACTCCAGTCTGCATATGAACAGATTTCAGCATCAGAAGAGGAACTTCGTGCAAACCTTGATGCATTAACTCATCAGGAGTCAATACTCAGGATAAATGAAGAACGTCTGCTCATGGCACAGAAGATCAGTAAGAGCGGATCCTGGGAGTACAATCTTGAGAACGGAACAATCTGGGGATCATCAGAGGCCCTCAGCATATACGGATTTCCCCCGGTCGCGGGTGTTTTTCCAATAGGCCGGATAGAAGCCTGTGTAGAGGATCAGGAACTGGTTCATCAGGCATTTGTAGACTTTCTGAGTGGCAAACAAAAGTATAATCTCGATATCACCATTAATCCAGCTGACGGATCTCCTCAGAAGATCGTTCATTCGATAGCCAATCTTGAAAAGGATAATGAAGGGAATATTTTACGGGTTGTTGGTGTTATCCAGGATGTAACCGAACAGAAGCGTACCGAAGAAGTATTACGAGAGACTAATGAAGCCTTTATCCAGGCTCAGAAAATTGCTCATGTAGGAAGCTGGACCTACAATCTAAAGACAAATACTATCACCTGGTCTGATGAACTGTTCAGCATATTTGGATATGAGCCCGGTGCATTTGACCTTACGGTTGATAATATCAGGTTGCTTTTTCATCCAGATGATCTCGAGAAGCACGATAGGATCCTTGCTGCCGCAATCGAGACTCATATCTATGAGCCTGAAGAGTATCGGGTGATATACCCTGATGGTTCCATTCACTATCTCACCGCTAATGGAGTGGTGGAGCTTGATGAAAACGGAGCGGCACTCATCCTTATCGGGGTCTGCCAGGAGATTACAGAAAGGATATTGATGGAGAGGGCTCTTATTGAGAAGACGGATGAACTGGAGAAATTTTTTACCGTCAACCTTGATCTCCTCAGTATAGCAGATAGTGCAGGATACTTCACCCGTCTTAACCTGGCATTTGAAACTACACTCGGGTTTTCCATGGACGAACTCATGGCAGAACCATTTCTCTCGTTTGTTCATCCGGATGATAAAGCAAGTACCCTTTCAGCATTTGCAGACCTGCATGATCAGAAAGAGGTGATCAATTTTACTAACCGGTACCGGTGTAAGGATGGATCATATCGCTGGCTTGAATGGTGCTCTTGTCCATATGGAGATTTTGTCTATGCTGCAGCACGGGATGTTACTGGAAAAATTAATGATGAAAAGGCTCTGAAAGCGGTTAACCAGGATCTTATCATCGAAAAAGAGAAGGCTCAAAAGTACTTTGATATTGCAGGTTCACTACTCTTAACTCTTGATCCAGACGGGCTTATAACTCTCATCAATCAGAAAGGGAGTGAGATACTGGGACTGCAAAAGGATCAGATCATCGGAAAGAACTGGTTCTCAACCTTTATCCCTGAACGCCTGAAAGACTCAGTCCAAAGTGTTTTTACTGAACTAATAGCAGGAAATATAGAACCTGTCGAGTACTATGAGAATCCCATTGTTCGGGCAGACGGAGAGGAACGAATTCTTGCATGGCACAACTCGATTTTAACTAATGAACAGGGGAAGATCACCGGGATCCTGAGTGCTGCAGATGACATTACCGAACGGATAAAGGCAGAACAAGATCGTGAACGACTGATTGCTGAACTTGGCGCAAGCAATGAAGAACTCAGGGCAACATATGAAGAACTACTCTCCACTGAAGGGGATCTAAAAAGTAAATTTATCGATTTAATCTCTTCAGAAGAGAACCTCAGGCAGACAAAAGAATATCTGGAGAACCTGATATCCATCGCTAATGTCCCAATCATTATCTGGAATCAATCTTCTCATATAACCAGAATCAACCGGGCCTTTGAGAAGCTCACTGGAAGGTCTGCAGAAGAGATCATTGGGAACCCTCTTCAAACACTGTTTCCCGCTGACGAAACTGATCGGGTACGTCGTCTTATCCAGGCTACCTATGAAGGGGTCCGATGGGATACTACCGAGATTGGGATAACCCATCTGGATGGAACGCTTCACACCCTTCTATGGAACTCAGCTAC
This sequence comes from Methanospirillum sp., assembly GCA_035561295.1. Lineage (GTDB taxonomy): Archaea > Halobacteriota > Methanomicrobia > Methanomicrobiales > Methanospirillaceae > Methanospirillum. The sequence continues at coordinate 20,073 of DATMXW010000174.1, forward strand.
CCTGTATTCATCTGACGGAATTACTCCGATTGCTACAATCGCCCAGGGTCAGGATATCACAGAGCAACGAAGACTTGAAAAAGAGAAAGAGAGAGCGATTGCACAGATACAAAAAAACCTCGCTCAACTCGCAATCCTCAACGATGGGATTCGAAACCCCCTCACTATCCTCGCGATTGCTGCAGAGATGGCTCAGGATATTCAGGTAGCTGATACCATAAACAACCAGATCACACAGATTGATGAGATGATCAATCAGGTTGATCGGCGATGGATAGAGTCTGAGAAGATACTTGAGTATTTACGCAAACATTACCAGGTGGATATCACCCGGTCATCTGATCAGGATATCCAGAAAGATATCGAACAGGAACAACCTGGGAAAAAGAGTCCCCTTATTGAAGAAATTCAGGCAGAGCTCTTTACCATCCTTGACAGTATCGATGCCCTAATCTATGTCGCAGATATGGAAACCTATGATCTCCTCTACATGAACAGACACGGTCGGAGCCTGTTTGGTGACATAGGGGGGAAGAAATGTTACAAGACTATCCAGAAGGATATGGATGGCCCATGTCCATTCTGCACCAATCCTCTCCTGATTGGAAATTTAGGACCTGTTGGAGTGTATCAATGGGAGTATCAGAATACCCTGAATGGCCGGTGGTATGACTGCCGGGACCGGGCGATCCGATGGACGGATGGACGGATAGTCAGGCTCCAGATAGCAACCGACATTACCGAGCGAAAACACACTGCAGATAGACTCAGTATAACTGAAGGACGCCTCCAGACCCTGGTCAAGACTATCCCGGATCTTATCTGGCTGAAAGATAAAGATGGAATCTACCTCTCCTGCAATACCATGTTCGAACGACTATACGGGGCCAGTGAGAGGGATATTGTTGGAAAGACTGATTATGATTTTGTCGACCGGGAAAAAGCAGATTCGTTCCGCAGGTATGATCAACGAGCCATTGATCTGGGCAGACCAAGTGTTAATGAAGAATGGGTCACATTCGCAGAGAATGGTCATGAGATCCTCCTTGAGACCATCAAGACACCAATGGTAGATGCTGAGGGAACACTTATCGGAGTCCTTGGTATCGGGCGGGATATCACCGGGAGATTCCAAATGGAACAGGCACTACGAGAGAGCAATGAACTCCTTACACAGTTTATTCGTCACTCACCCATTTACGCATATATTAAGAACGTAACACCCTCTGAAAGTCGTGTCCTGGAAGTCAGTGATAATTATATCGAAATGATAGGCATCCCAGGCAGGGATATGATCGGCAAAACCATGGCAGAACTATTTCCAGACGAGTTTGCCGCAAAAATAACCGCTGATGACTGGGCTGTTGTTGTGAATGGAGCGGTGCTAAAACTTACTGAGGAGTTGAACGACCGGAGTTATATCTCAATCAAGTTTCCAATAGTGCAGGGAGGTAAAACACAGCTGGCAGGGTATACTATTGATGTTACTGATCTCAAGCAGACCCAGACAGCCCTTCATGAAGCAAACCACAAACTCCGCCTGCTCACCGGACTGACCCGCCATGATATCTTTAACCAGCTCTCCACAGTGGACCTCTTCCTGAATCTTGCCATGCAAACATCAGATCCGGCAAAGATCAACGACTATATCTCACGTGCCCGGCAGGTAGGAGAACTAATAGAAAAGACAATTGGATTTACCAGAGAGTATGAAGACTTTGGAACCGCTTCCAGTGGTTGGCATCGAATATTCCCCATGATTGAATCTGCAATTAACCAGGTATCACCCGGAGTGATTACCATAGAAAACCAGATTCCGGAGGATCTCGAAATTTACACAGATCCAATTATCAGGAAGGTCTTTACAACGCTGATAGAAAACGCCATCAGACACGGGAAAAAAGTGAAGAGAATTTGTTTTTCATTCACTGCCCAGCAGGACACCTGTATTATTGCCTGCGAAGATGATGGAATAGGCATTTATAATGGAGAAAAGAGCCTAATCTTTGAGCATGGGTATGGCAAGCATACCGGTATCGGATTATTTCTGGCAAGGGAGATCCTCTCGATCACCGGACTTGGTATCAGAGAATGTGGAATTGCCGGGGAGGGTGCGAGATTTGAGATTATGGTGCCCAAAGGGAAATACCGGATACACATAGATTCATCAGAATGATAAGCCATATTCCTTTCAGATTCGTTTCGAAAACCGATACCAGTCGATTGGTCCGTAAGATCAACTCTTCCTTCTTCTCCTTCTGCTCCAGTCTCCCGAATAGAGATCCCGATAAGAGAATCATATAACTTAGATATACCAGCCCCTGACATCCAGTCCGTCAAAGTTTTTTCGGTTCAAAGAGAACACCTACCCAATAGGTACTGATGGATTGTTCAGGAGAGCGGGGGGATATCGAGCACAACCACCGGTTCATCCGGTATTGCGACCAAGAACCAAAAAAAGGTATGAGAAATCTTAAAAATTTGGAGAAACACTCCTAATGGGCTGTGAAAGTGAGGGTATTACTTGTTGCCCGATTATAATTCTCATCTCCCTGATAGTGAGCAACAAAGCCAACGGTATAGGCATACGATACCCCTACAGAGAATTCAAATGACCCATCTGAGTCAGTCTGTGTGGTACTAAGCGGATCTGAACCCGAGTATCCGGCTTCATCGATAGTAATGGTTGCCCCCCCTACCCCATTTCCAGACCTATCAGTCAGTCGTCCGGATATCAGGAACGATTCACCCACCTGGGGGTCTGTCATAGAAGTACTGATAGAAAGACTGGTGAGTGCCGGCTGTGATGATCCACCTGAAGGGGTAGGTACCAGAGTCTGAACCAGAGTCGGGATCTTTGTCTCAAATGAAACAACATCCAGGGAATTATCAGGTTTAATGGTAGGTCCTTCATTAGCCACAGTGAACCTGACAGCATTCGATTGTACCGCAGTGGAACTTGTCCGGGCGGTTATACGGAAGAGATCCAGATCCTTATGACCAGTTGTAACTGCCCAGAGAAATAGTCCGTTCTCATCAGGTTTTATCGTCGTGATATCAGAAAAATCTGAATCAGATGACCTTTTTCCTGCAATTGTAATCGTTGCCCCGTTCCGGTCACCACTGAGGTATCCGGCGATGACATTTGTCTTCTGGCCACTGATGGTCGCAACAAACGGTGAGATTGTGACCCAGCTTTGTCCAGAAGAAACAGTTTCATGAGATATTTGAGAACCAGTCTCTTCAAAAGGTTTAAAGATCAAGGAAGAGTCTGCCCCCATACCTATGGACAGGTGATTGCTCGCAATGTCCTGAGAATACCCTATACTGCCTAGAGGGATCTCTTCTGCAAATCCTGATGAGGGAGCAAGAAGAGTACCTATTATGATGATCGATACACCGATTATAAAAAGAGAACCAAATTTTTGTTTATCAGATTTCATTAAGAATTCTGGAAGCGTTAAGGTGAATAAGTTTCTGTTGTAAACCAAAAATCATCCATCAGGGTTCGCATGAAGAAGGGGGAAACACCGTTTAACCAGATGATCTTAGAATAGAGATACGTACCATATTTTTGATGACAATTCTCATGATATTCATCCAAAGCCCTCTTGATTTCACCGGGTTTCACATGCTCAGATCTTCGGTCCTGAAA
>DATMXW010000175.1:0-9872 GCA_035561295.1 Methanospirillum sp.
AATATAAAGCGACCAACAATGATCAATCTTCACCAGCTGCTCGATCATTTGGAGTCCACTGGATTATGATGTTGATAAAAAACTTATCTCAGGTTGATGTTACCCGAAAAAAAGTTCTCCTTCGGGTTGATTTTAATTCACCCATCGATCCCCTGGCAGGGGTTATCCTTGATGATAAACGATTCAGAGAGCATCTGAAGACAATACAGGCGCTTAAGGAAGCAATATGTATCATCGTCACCCACCAGAGCAGGCCAGGAAAGAAAGATTTTACCTCTCTTGAAGCACATGCGCAGAGACTTGAACAACTCCTCGGACGCCCGATAACATTTATCGATGACATCTTCGGCCATTGTGCTCAGGATGCAGTGCGAAATGCAAAACCCGGCGATGTGGTCATGCTTGAGAATATCAGATTCAATGCAGAAGAGAACCTGAAATTGAGCGGTGAAGACTCGGCAAAGACCCTTCTGATTCGAAAACTCTCCAGAATGGCTGATATTTTCGTGAACGATGCATTCGGCACTGCCCACCGTTCACAACCCACCATCGTAGGGCTTCCTGAACTGATGCCTTCTGTAGCCGGACTTCTCCTCGAGAAAGAGGTTTCAAACCTCTCACGGGTCTTTGAAGGAGCTCCCAGACCGGTCACCTTTGTCCTCGGAGGCACTAAGGTGGATGATTCTATCGACGTGGCAAGCCATGTTCTTGCAAATGGGATTGCTGACCGGGTGGTAACAATCGGAGTTGTTGCGAATGTATTTCTTGCAGCACAGGGATTTGCAATCGGAAAACCATCTGCAGATCTTATCACCCAGCTCGGGTATGACTCACAAATTCAGATTGCAAAGAAAATTCTTGATGAATTTGGGGAGAAGGTCTTTATTCCTGATGCAGTTGCCATCAAGCGGGAGGGTGTAAGAATTGAAGTTCCGGTCAGCCAGATACCTGATGACTGCCCAATCCTTGACATTGGCGGTTCAGGTCTGAAAAAATGTCTTGAGATACTTCACGACTCCAAAACCATAGTACTCAACGGCCCAGCGGGTCTGTTTGAAGAGGCCGACTATGCACTGGGAACCTATGAGATCATCAGAGCCGCAGCAGATGCTGAATTTTCAGTGGTCGGAGGAGGTCATACCGCAGCGGTCATTGAGAAGATGGGATATGACTCCCGGTTTACCCATATATCTACCGGAGGCGGAGCCTGCATCGAATTCCTCACCGGCAAAAAACTCCCGGCAATTGCAGCGCTTGAGAAGAGTGCAGCACGATTCCCATAACACCCCTTTTTGTGATGTGAATCTCGTATTTTTCAACACCTTCATTCCTTTGCAGTACAAAACAGGTACATCACCTGTGAATATATGCCAGATAATCAGATACATCTTGACCATATTGCAATCGCCGTAACCAATATAGAACGGAGCAAAGAGTTCTATAAAAACCTCCTCCGTCTGGAGGTAGCAGATCCCATATCCCTGCGGGATCAGTCAGCAGGTTTGAAATACGGGCATGCATTGGTTTCTCATGGACCGCGGATAGTAAAGGATCTCCTTATCAGATCTCAACCTGGGGCGGTCCAGCAGATGTACACGGATATTTGTTATTGTTCGATAGCCCAGGGACGATCGCACCTGATCCTGGTCCAGCAGACTCATCCTGAAAAGGGTTATACCAGATCAGTAACCGGGCATACCCTGTATGGATTCTCCTGTCTTCTTTCACCCACGGTTGACACTGATGACCTGGGGTGGGATCTCAGTATCGCTGATATTCCCTTCCAGCATGGAGATATGAGATCAGATGGAACCATATTTTCTCAGAATAATACCATCCATTCTCTCTATATCCAGGAACCTGACGGAAGATATATTGAGTTGACCCCTATTGGTGACAAAGCATCTGACAATTATATTACTGATACCGGACACGTTGTCCTATATGTGAATGATATCAGAAAAAGCATCAATTTTTATAAGGATGAACTAAGTCTGGCTGATATCACCCCTGGACATATCAGTAAAGATCCCTGGAAGACAAGAGTTGCATGGCTTGGGGTCCCGGAGGGTAGTGATCCGGTAATAATCCTGATGGAAGTAATTCAGCCTGATGGAACAAAAATAAAAGCCGAAGGGTATGGACTAGATCATTATGCTCTTTCAGGAGTCAGACCATTAGGAAAAGGAGTACAGAATCCGGAATGTATCAGGAGGCACGAACCGGATGAGAAAAAAAGTTCTAGTGTCTGGTTCAAAGACCCTGACGGATATTATATCGAATGTATCTGATCTTACCTGAATGGACTACTCATCTTCATCAAAGATGAGACCATCCTCTTCAGCCTTCATCTTGCGTTTAACCCGCTCAATCTCCAGCGCCGAGGGTACCCGTGCGAGTGGATCAGGGCGGGTTAATATCACATAACCGAGAAGTACGGCAAGAATAAACCCGGTTATCGTAACTAATGTAAAGATTGGAATCAACTTGAACAGAAACCCAATCAGGGAGAGAACCAGAATCAATGCTATGAGCAGGATATTCCAGACCTTGAGAGCCATATTATCAGTACAATCTATTATCGTCTCTGTAGATATGTTTTATTCCAGATATTACTTTGGGATGATAATGGAGGAATTCCGTACCATCAGGAGTTGCAAAAAGTGGATCTAATGTACTCAGTGAAATCCTATGAATCATCAATATAGAACAATACCAGCGTGGAAAGTGATAGGCGGGTTTGGATCTCACATTAAGGCAACCAGAGAGATAATCACTATTCAGCATAAAGGAAAAACAACTGAAATATCTATAGCAGAACTCGATCATCTCCTGATCATCGGTGGCCACACTATCCAGACATCTGCGATAAACACACTTCTTCATGCCGGGGTTTTTATATCCTTTTTTGATTCGGAAGGAGAGCCATTGGGTTTTATTGAGCCGTACGGATATAAATGGCGACAACAGATCCAGGAGTTACGAGAGAAGACAACTCCGTTTAGCTACGCTCTTATCTGTGCAAAAAGTGCCACATTCTCCAGATTACTGATAATTGAAGAGTGGAATGAACAGATACCAGGAGGATTTCTCATGAGTGGTGAACTGGATATCCTTACCAGGGCGGTAAAAGAACTTGATAATCTCATAAAAATTGAAGAGATTCGCCGAATTGACCGCCTTGTTGGTGATATGTACTATGAGATCATGAGTCGGAAAATCGATCCGAGCCTTGGATTTAAAAGACGGACTCCACGACCATATCGTGATCCGGTCAATACCATGCTTTCACTGGGATATGCAATGCTGAACGGGGCATGCACCCAAGCCCTGATCGGGGTTCATTGTGATCCTGATGATGGCTTTCTTAACCGGGGAAAGAGATCCCTGACCCAGGATTTGATTAATTGCTGGAAAACCAGAATGGTTGATGAGACAGTAATCAGGATTCTGAATAATGGTATTATCACATCTGATATGTATGAATGCAGCGAAACACGCTGTATTTTGGCGGAGGCTCTGCTTGCCGAGATAATACCTCTCTTTCAGCAAAATATCAGACAGGATATTATCACAATGCAGGTTGAACAACTGGCGCGATCTCTCTCAGGAGAAGAACCGTTCCAGATAATAAGATTTTAAAAAAATTATTCTTTAGGTCTGGCCAGACTGACCCCGATCCTGACACCCCGGATCTCAGCACCATCAAGGCGGGATATTACCCGGTTGACATATGAAGAGGGGATCTGAACAAACGAATAAGCAGGATACATCTGAATATCGCCAACTGCCCGTTCAGGCATATTACATGCAGATGACACAGCATATACAATATCCCGTGGGCTGAATCCATCTTTTCTTCCAGCTGAAATAAAAAGACGGGCATGCCCAGGCTGATCTGAGACACTTGCTGACTCACGATCCACTGAACTGGAACCCGTGGTATGAGTACTTTTTTCTTTCAGGAATGCAGCAGCCAGTTTGACCGGCTCAAATCCTTCGTCAATAAGTCCGTTAATGATTGCAGTATACTGAGCGAGATCATCCTTCTCCATTACTGCTTTAATCTTCGTAATGATATCCAGAGCCCGTGCTTCAGCGATCTCCTCAGCTGATGGAATCGGCATGCGTCTCATGTGGGTATTCGTATGACGCTGAATGTCTTTCATCCTCCAGCGATCCCGTGGCATGACAAAACTGATTGATTTGCCATTCTTACCGGCACGGGCAGTTCTTCCTATCCGGTGAACGTAGTACTCAGTATCCTGGGGAAGATCATAGTTGAATACGACCTCCACATCCTCGACATCTATACCTCTTGCAGCAACATCAGTTGCAACAAGGATACAGATCGAACCAGAGCGGAACCCTGCCATGACCCGATCCCGCTCACGCTGCTTCATATCGCCATGAAGTGCTTCAGCCTGGTATCCCTGTGTTTTAAGACGGCCTGCAATCTGATCAACCATTCGGCGGGTGTTGGCAAAGACCATCGAACGTGAAGGTACCAGCCGATCCAGAAGTCTGAACATGGCTTCATCACGGGCACTTTCAACCAGTTCAATATAATATTGATCAATACCAGGACCGGTCAGTTCCTTTGGCACAATCCGAACCATTTCAGGATCTTTCTGGAATCTGCGTGAGATCTGAAGAATAGGTTTGGGAAGGGTTGCAGAGAATATGACCGTCTGTCTCTCACGGGGAACGTAGGAGAGGATCGTCTCAATATCAGGTCTGAAACCCATATCAAGCATCTGGTCTGCTTCATCAAGGACAACCAGTTTCACGGTTGAGAGATCTAGCGTCTTTCGTGATATATGATCGAGAACTCGTCCAGGTGTTCCAATAACTATCTGAACACCCCTCTTCAGTTCACGAAGCTGCCCTTCAATAGGCGCGCCACCGTATATTGCAAGAACCTGAATATCTTTTTTGAATTTAAGCAGTTTATTAAATTCAACGGTAATCTGAACACACAGTTCACGGGAAGGACAGAGAACGATCACCTGACATGCACGGGTATCATCTTTACAGTTTTCAATGGCTGGTATTGCGTATGCCGCAGTCTTTCCAGTCCCGGTATGGGCCTGACCCGCGATATCCTTTCCTGCCAGGAGAAGGGGAATTGCTTGTTTCTGTATAGGTGTAGGCTCTTCAAAGCCCATTTCAGAAACCGCTCGAAGAATAGGTGGTGAAAGATCGAGATCCGAAAAAGAGGATATACTCATCAACTAATCATTTGACTTCAGAACATATAAGTGCGCGGATGTGAGCATTATCTTTTTTTACCGTTCACCCTGGTAACCCGGGATCATTTTTGCTGATGAAAACAGGTGAATTTTTTTTCGCTGACATATATCAACATAAGATTTATTATTTAAACATATCGATGCTGAAGAAAATCACAAAAATAGAAAATTTGAAAAAAAATAAAAATCAGGAGAGGATTGGTGAGATAACAGAAAGAATTTCAGCCTCTAATGACTGTGCATCAGATTCCTTCATCGACTCAACATACAATCTAACTATGGGTTCAGTGCCTGATGGCCGTATCAGAGCCCATGCTTCCTCCCGATCTATCCTCAATCCATCAATCAGATTCAGACGATCACCAGAAAATTTTAATTTGACTGCATCAAGTAATTCCTGTGACTTAGCAGTCACAAATTTGTGCTTAAGCATAACTGATGGCGGTAAGGAATCAACCAGAGAAGAAAGCGCTGTTTTCTTTGTGGCAAGAAGGCTTACCATCATTGCGGCAGTCATCCCCCCATCACGACAGAACTGATGATCCGGATAGATGAGACCGCCATTGCCTTCTCCACCAAAAACCACATTCTTACCTTCAGAGATCAGACAGCGCATTCTTCTCGCGACATAGATACTTCCAACAGCAGTATAATCTACCGTACACCCGTAAAGCGCTCCAATTTGCTCAATGAGTCGTGAAGAACTCACCGGCGTTACGATTACACCACTGGTTTTGCCACTGCAGACTGCATCAGCGATAAGGGCAAATTCCTTATTCTCTTCAACAAACCGCCCTTTATCATCGATAAATACCGCACGATCGGCATCTCCGTCATGAGCAATACCAAATGCGGCACCAGTTGAAACAACAAGGTCTGCAAGAGGCTTGAGACCGTCAACGGATGGCTCAGGTTCACGTGCTGGAAACCGTCCATCAGGTTGAGCATTTATCGTATACACCGTGCATCCAACCCTGCTTAATATTTCAGCAGTTGTGCGATGTGCAGCACCACATCCGGGATCAATCACTACCTTCATCCCAGCTCCGATACCACACGGAACCTTGGAGACGATGGTATCACAGTATTCAAGAATTAGATTCGGATCTGACCGATCACTGCCCACCTCTTTCCATCCCTTCGTTGCAAAGGTGTTTGAAAAAACCCGGTCTTCAATTGCAATCGAGTTTTCATCATCCATCTCGGTCCCATCAGGCTCAATAACCTTGACACCGTTATATCGTCCAGGATTGTGTGAAGCAGTAATCATAACTCCTGCATCGTAATGTTCCATGACAATATATTGAAGAGCGGGCGTTGGCAGGATCCCACAATCAATAACCGTGCATCCGACAGCCATTAACCCGGCTTTTGCTGCCTGTATCAATGACGGACCAGATGTACGGGTATCTCTGCCCACGGCAACAATTCCCGGGCGCATGCTGCCAACAGCCATCGCTATCTTCATAACAAGCTCAGGAGTTATCAGTTCTCCCACGACACCCCTGACACCGTTCGTTCCAAAGAGTTGTTTTTTCTTCTCCACCATAGTATCACTCTTGATCGTCTTCAGAAAATGGTACCACTCCGTCATCAACAGATACGGTAGCGGGTGGTATATCCCTGTCATTATCAGTCTGTTGTTGCTTCTTCTCAAGTTTCGCTTTCTGCTGTTCTTCCCGTAGTTTCAAAAGTCGGGCAGAAGCCTCTGCTACCTGGCGCATGATCGCAGTAACCTGATCTTCTATCTCAAGCTCTTCATCAACACCCATAGAGGTGCTCTCGATCTCAAGCAGGAACCGGGCGACCTCACTTGCTTCAAAAAGCAGGTCATCAAGTTCTTCAGGAGTATAAAACCCACACATTGCCCCGTACAAAAACGTGGAACCTGCCTTACTCACCTTCTTTTTAAATGAACTTCGTGCCTGATTTACCGCCTGGGGGGAATAGGTACCGGTCATGAATGGAACGAGTTCGGGCAGATTGCGACCAATAAAAGTCATCTCAGCCCCTGATGAAGTCTGGAAGTCAGCACATAACCGGGAGATGGCCCATTCACGAGCCGTGATAAAGGTTCTTCTGCGAAGAAACTGATTTACCTGTTGATATGATGCCCCATCAACTTTTTTGAACTTATGATATTTTCCGGGATCATGAGAACGGTGCGCTGATTCCATTCCAGTACCCATAGTCATCGAATAAGATAAGATATGTGGCTGGCATGGAGAATACCTGCTATCAGACTGAATAGTATTAAATGCTGAAGTGTAGACATAGGAAAGGCTTCTGTAACCATTCATGTGCCCAGATAGTGTAGTGGCCTATCATGTCGGCCTGTCACGCCGACGACTCGGATTCGAATTCCGATCTGGGCGTTCTTTTATGATCCCTTTTTTCTTCAGTAATCATCATACAGGTACGTATGATATCGTTTCGTGATCTAAATCTGCAAAGGGTTACCCAAGATCCTCATCTTCTCATCGTACTCGCTCTCGTCTGTGTGTACATACTCTTTTTTTCCTGGGTTGGAATCTGGTGGCATGGACTCTATTACACCAATGTCGACCTGGACATTTTTGAACAGGCACTGTGGACCACGATACATACCGGTGATCTTCTCTGGGCTAATGAATACGGAGGATCAAGCCATTTCGGAACTCATTTTTCTCCAATTCTCCTTCTCATGATCCCAATCTATGCACTATTTCAGCATACAGAAACGATCATTGTCCTTCAGGTAATTGCACTCGCTGCCGGTGCAATACCTGTATATCTTATTGCATCTACGTGGATCTCATCCAGAGCAGGCGTATGTTTAGCAGGGGCATATCTCCTCTATCCGGCACTTCACGGAGTGACCACCTGCGAATTTCATGAAATCGTCTTCTTTCCAGCCCTCTTTCTGACCTCGTTTTATCTCCTGATTCAACGCAAAAGAGCCGCATATGTGTTTTGTATCCTCCTTACTCTGCTCATCAAAGAGGATGTCGCCATGATCATCGGTATGCTTGGCCTTTGGGGACTTTGGTACGATCGGAATGAAGATTTACGATCAAAGGCAGTTCATATCGGGGTAATCCTGGTTGCAGCCATATTTTTTGCTGCAGCCCTGTTTATCATCGTACCGGCTTTTAATCCTGACGGAATTTATCCACATTTCTCCAATGCATACTTCTCAACAGATATCAGTCCTGAAGAAGCAGTTAATTCACGAGCAGCTTTCCTAACTCAACTCATTGCCCCATTAATCGGGATACCACTCTTTGCCCCTGACCTGCTGCTTATTGGATTGCCAGGATTTCTTGAGATTTTTCTCCCGAATTACCCACCTTTCTGGGAGATAGGATCTCATTACTCAGCAATCATAATCCCCATCCTGTTTATTGCACTTATACAGGGTGTAAAAAGAATCAGGAACTATACAGATCGGTACGATACGAGAATCATATCGATATTCATGATATTGCTTCTGATCTCATCAACAGTATCAGTAATCCTCATTAGTCAATCTCCCCTGTCAGTCCAGTTCCAGCATGTCTGGGGGTATGACCAGAAATTTCAGCCATATAAATTGACACTTGATACGCTCATCAGGGAGATAGACCAGAACAAAGAGATATCAGTAGGATCGCATCATCCTCTCCTCACCCATCTCTCTCGCAGAAAAAACCTGAATACCGTCTATAATAACAGTTCTGATCTCATAATTGTTGCTGAAGGATATCCTGATGGAAAGATCCTCAAGGATAAAATTGAGCCAGAGATTTTTGCTAGGGTCCATCAGGTCTATGACATTACGGTTTATGTAAACAAAAAGGGAAAACTCGCTTGATCAAGCGAGGATTATTCAGGATTTTTATTAAAACGTTACTATTCAGGCATATGCCAAACCTGAATGAATATCCAATTTTCCCAATTCGCGAATATGGGTACCATCTGGCATCCATGGATCTCCTATTGCCGCCTGCACTAAACCATCAATCACTGACAGATCATTTTTCTGCATTGTGGAAACATAGCTCCGAATTCGTGAAAATGCAATTGCCCCTTCCTCACTTCTAAACAGGCCAGATATTTTCATTTTGAGTTTTGGCATTCAAATATCTCGCTCGGCGAGATTGTTGTCGAAAGGAACCTGGGTATCATGAAGAAAGCGTAGAATTTCGAACTGATGTCCTTGCAGACGACACTCGGCAGCAAGGAGTGTTACGAAACACATATTTTGTACAAACATTTAAATCTGAAGACGTTATATACTCTTTTTGCATAATGGCCCTCGTTGATGATTCAAATGTAACAATAGCTCACTTAGGCATCGTATCAGGAATAATTGACAACCTTGGGATCGTTGAATATATCGATCGTGTTATGCCCAAAAAACGCAGTCACATGGTCACTCACGGTCAATCAATCAAAGCATTACCCTTGAATAGCTTGGGTTTTACCGAACGCCGTCTGTATCTGATGCCCGAATATTTTGGGCTATTCCCAACATTTTGTGGGTAAGCTAACACTCCTAATCCAGAGTGCACGACAATTGCCTAAGCCCTACTGCTTCTGAAAGTTCAAGTTTACCAAGACGAAGATAAATCATAGTGATAAAATTGTCAGTATTTCTAT
>DATMXW010000176.1:0-2252 GCA_035561295.1 Methanospirillum sp.
CTATCTATGATATCAGTTTTATTACCCATCCCCAGTATCATACGGACATAAATAGAAATCACTGTGTTAAGGCCACCAATGATGCAATAAAATACGCAGATACCATTATTACCTTATCCAAGCATGGAAAATCAGAATTATTAAGCCATTTTTCCATCGATAAGGATAGAATTCAAATTACCCCCCTCGCTGCACATGATACCTTTAAACCAATAAATAACACTCAATGGTGTTTAGAAAAATATCACATTCCGCCAGATTATATTCTATTCATCGGAACACTTGAACCCAGAAAAAACTTGAAAACTTTACTTGTGAGTTACCTTGCATTACCTCTGGAAATCAAAGAGAAACACAATCTGGTGATCGCAGGGGGTGAAGGATGGTTACATAATGAAATCGATCAGCTGATAAAAAGGAATCAAAAACATATCCGATATCTAGGATATGTCCCGGAACAGGACCTTCCTTCATTGTACTCTGGTGCACTTTTTTTTGTTTATCCTTCTTATTATGAAGGATTCGGACTCCCGATACTAGAGGCAATGGCGTGTGGAACGCCAGTTATCACATCAGATGTATCATCAATGCCAGAAATAACTGGAGATGCAGCGATTCTATGTAATCCGCATGACTATCTGGAGTTCTCTAATAAATTATTGATGTTAATTAACGATGAGGGATTACGATCAGAATTGAGTAAGAAAGGAGTTATCCGTGCTGCTCAGTATTCGTGGGAGGATACTGCCATAAAAACTCTGAAAATTTATAAAGATACCAATAATAGTATTTCTCGGTAAAGGTCGCACCTCAATATTCAGCTCCCTAATATCCTCAGGGTGTACCATCTTCTTCTCAGCATCTGCAAGATGCCCTATTAAATTATAGACCACTTCCCAGCTCGGATCCGGCCGTTCACCATACTCCTGGAGGTTAGCCTCATAGTACTTCTGCTCCCGTTCAGCAATCATTGCCAAGTACTCATTATTCACCCGGGCAGATTCCCCGATACTCATCCTCCTCCCCCCCTCAAGGATCATCGCCTGATCATACAGACTCCGGATCGCTTCAGTATCATGGCCCACATAGAGGATCGTCTTTCCTGCTTCCTTCAGTTCATGAATCTTCCTGAAACACCGGTGCTGAAATGGGCATCTCCAACTGCCGGATTTCATCTATAATCAGGATCTCTGCACTAACATACACGGCAACTGAGAAGGCAAGCCTGGGATACATTCACGACGAATAGGTCTGGAGCGGCTGATCAATAAAATCCTCTAGTTCACAAAAATGTATGATATCTGGCATTCGTTCATCAATCGACTTTTTTGAAGGGCCCTTGATCGATCCGTACATATAGATATTTGCCCGTCCGGTATACTCTGGATGAAACCCGGCCCCTGACCTGGAGGGATCCCCCTGATGGTTCAAGCACGACTGCCAGGTTGGAGAGCAGGGTTGATTTACCTGAACCATTTTGCCCAAGAATTCCAAAGGTACTCCCTTTTGGCACGATAAAAGAAATATCCTGGAGAGCCTAGACCTCCTGATACCGCTTTCTCTTCCCAAAGGTAAGATAATCAATGAACCGGGATCCCTGGGAGGAGTGTAACTTGAACATCTTGGAGAGGGAATTCACCTCGATTGCAGTCATAATAATTCACGAAATCTCCGTTTAAAACGCCAGAAAACCCACAATGATCCCGAAAAAATAATGATCAGTACATAGAATGCTAAAGCCACTCCCCCATCCGGAATCGTTCCAAAGAGCAGAATGTCACGATAGAGACTCAGAAGGATATACATTGGGTTCAAAGCAAAGATCTACATGGTATCCTTGGCACAATAACAAGGGTATACGCAATAGGGGTCACCCAGAACCATATCTGAAAACACCGACCCGATGATCTGAGGAATATCTCTGAAAAAAACTGTTCCCGCTGATAAAGAAACAAAAATCCCACCGTAAACATGATCTGGAGTAGGATGAGACCGGGGAGGGGAGGCCTTTCAGGATAATAAAAAGAACCAGATATATGGCGATGACGATAAGAAGATTCACTGATTCAGCAAGGGTTGTATACAGGGGAAAGATCTCATTGGGAAAGGGGACCTTCTGGTTGTAACTCTTATTATCGATAATGGATCCGACACTCGGCATCAAATAATTCACGCATAATATTTTTCGACGTGTGGTCCCAGCCATAGTATAATATTTCGTAACTCATCTGTGAAATTCAAAATTCTGATAT
>DATMXW010000177.1:0-29908 GCA_035561295.1 Methanospirillum sp.
TTTTCAATTCGTAACAAACTTCATGGATACAAAAGAAGGGAATTCGCCGTTGATGATTGAAGGTATTACCGATAAACCATGGGATGTCACAATGTTTTTAAATTACCATTATCAGTTCTGAAGTGGATCACAGCCAAAAAACCGATATGACCTCCAATGCAGAATTGGCATGTATCAGAAAATATAGAGTGCCCTTAGATATTATCACTATGACCAGAGAAGAACTGTCAGCAAAATCTTCGCTTATTGCCTATTCAGTCAGAGAAGGAATAGAAATATCCGTTTAGTCAAACTGAGGGGAAATTATCTCCACAGTTGCATCGGGATCAGGAGACATACCTCATAACACAGATATCCATACACCCCACATTCGGCAGATTATAACTGTGAATTTTGAAATAAAATCATAGCATAGTTTTTCAATAATTTTTCACGTTTTCGAGCCAAAAACTAAACACTCATTTTCACCCCATTGTATTAATTCAGGGCGTGAATTTGATCTGACGAGTGTGGGATACACACCATGAAACAGAAGATACATCCAGCAAAATAGAACGCCGCGGTTATTTTTCACTAATTGACAATCCGGAAACTCACAATACACAAGCGAAACAATGAGGGAGAGAGATATAGGTACCATCTTCATCTCACTCCGTCACCGGGTGTGATACCCTGCATCCATAGGTGGAAAACTGAGAGGGTGAAGCCGAGGTTTTTGGGTTGAAGGAAGCGGTCAGCCTGAACCGCTGGATTCCCGGATCTTTTTAATTGCATCAGAGTCCAGACCGGTTACCTTTGCAACCATTGCATCATCATAGCCAAGAGAAATGAGATTCGCAGCAACGAGTCCTATTCCTTTCTCGGTCCCTATTGCAATACCTTCTTCCTTTCCAATGACGATACCTTTTTCAAGTCCTGCCTTCTCTGCAGAATGGAGCATGAGAGCACGATCAAGAAGAGCAGCTTCACGTGCTTCATACACCTTCCGGGTCTCATCATCCTGACTCAATACCTCTAATTTCTTATAGGCTTTTTGAATAACAGGGTTTGCTTCAGATATCATGTTAAGCTCCTCTACCGTGCTGGCGTTGATAAACTGCATCCATTGGGCAAGCGGATTATCTTTATCTTGCTCTGTTAGATAATCAAGTTTTGGCAACTCAAGAATGTGAACCTCGAGCACTTCAGTAAGAGTCACGCATTGCTCCTGATCAGACAGGTGAAAACACGAATGAAAGCCAGAAGTGGGAATACAAACATAATCCAGAATTACCACAGAGATTGTCTTCTTGAGATCATGATACAGATCTCCGGGCGATAATTGTGAGGTGAACATCTTCGACCAGTAAAAAAGAATCCGCTCTGGCATGCCTGAATAGTCGGTGAGTTGAATCTCGATATCAATCAGAACCCCGGCATCAGTCACTGCCCTGACATCAAGGATTCCTTCTTTATCCTCAAAGAATGCCCGGAGCAGATGTGGATCTTTGATGGTGATACTCTTTATCCGCTCCTTGAGGATAGCATTCAGAAGTGAGATGAGCAGATCACTATTCCTTTCGTCACCAAAGAGCAGTCTGAAAGCGAAATCGTTCTTCGGAGACATGATATATGAATCACCGGACGTTATTATCCGTGGAGGAAGTCTGATTGTTGTCATGATAGATATTCGCTGAGAAATGCCGTATCAGGTACCGAGAGGGAGGGTAATAATTTGATAGGCATGAGTTGCCAAAGGCTATCCGAACCGATTCCAGCTTTTTAAACCTCTGCATACCCTTATCGTATACCATACGTGATCATCCATGTGCCCTAAAGTTCCCCCATCTGAACCCATCTGTCCGATGCTCCTTGAGATGCAGAACATCACTGTCATCAGGAGTGACAAGACGGTCCTTGACCAGATCTCACTCTCGATCCCTGAAGGTGAGCATGTCGCCATCCTTGGCCCAAACGGGTCAGGAAAATCCTCGCTCATCAAGGCCATCACCAGGGAGTACTATCCGGTGATCCCTGATGACGATTATATATTCAGAATCTGGGGCCGGGATCAGTGGCATGTTTTTGATCTCAGATCCCACCTTGGCATCGTATCCGGAGATCTCCAGTACACCTTCACCCGCGAGATTACCGGCCGGGATATGATCCGGTCCGGCTTCTTCTCCAGTATCGGACTATTCAATCATGAGATCACCGCCACAATGGATCAAAAAGTCCAGGCAATCAGCTCATTCCTGGAGATCGATCACCTCATGGATCGGTCTGTGCAGGAGATGTCATCAGGCGAAGCACGCCGGTGCCTGATTGGACGGGCTTTGGTCCATGATCCAAAGGCACTCATCCTCGATGAGCCCACAAACAGTTTGGATCTTCACGCACTCCACACCCTGCGGTCCACCATGCGCCAGATTGCCGGTTCAGGGACTGCCATCATCCTCGTGACCCATAACCTTCCTGACATCATCCCCGAAATCTCGCGGGTTATCATGATCAGATCAGGGAGAATATACCAGGACGGACCAAAGACAGAGATACTCACCAGCGAGCACATAAGCAGGCTCTTCTCAGTCCCGGTAACGATACAGGAAAATGAAGGGTATTATTACGCAACCGGATACTGAGTACCCTCAAAATCCTCTTGCTCCAGATGGATCAGAGCCCTTTATCTCTGATCCAAATAAGGAGTAATACAGATATCTATGCCTCCTGCAGACCCCTCATCCCGCATGACCGGGAAAGAACTCCTGATCGTCCTGGTGATCTCACTGGGATCGTTCATGGCAGGCCTTGACGCGACCATCGTGAACATCGCCCTGCCAAGCATCGCAAAGGCGTTCAGTGTCACCACGATCCTAGCATCCTGGGTCCTCAATGCATATCTGATCATTCTGGTCAGCCTCCTTCTCGCCGCTGCAAAGATTGGGGACATGAAAGGATACAAGCCGGTGTTCATTGCAGGATTTTCCATATTTACCGTTGGATCAGCCCTCTGCGGAATGGCTCCGTCGGTTGACCTGCTTATCTTCTTCAGGATGATACAGGCTGTCGGGGGCGCCATCATCGCAGCACTGGGATCGGTCATGGTCACCGCATATATGGGAGAGAGAGTCAGGGGGCAGGCTCTGGGATTTGTTGCCATGTTCACCATGCTCGGTGTAGCTCTGGGGCCGGTTATCGGGGGATTTCTCACCAGTACTCTCTCCTGGCAGTTCATATTCTATGTAAACATCCCGGTCGGCATCATCGCCATCCTTCTTGGCAGCTCAGCCATCCCCGCATTGCCGCCGGTTTCTCCCTCATCACGGCTTGATACTGCCGGTGTCACCCTGATCTTCATCGCCCTCGGTGCCTTGATAGTTGGGTTGAATCTGGTCCAGTCAGGAGTGATGACCTCTGGGATTGAAGCACTCGCCCTATCACTCATTGCCTGGGCTCTCCTCTACTTCAGAGAAAAGAAAATTTCTGAACCCCTCATTACTTTCTCTGTATTCAGCAGCCGGTCCTATACATTTCAGAACATCGATATCCTGATCCTCCAGATGGGACTTGCCGGTGTCATGTTCCTGATGCCCTTCTACCTTGAGGTGGTAAAAGGCCTCCCGACCGGAACTGCCGGAGCCCTGCTACTCGCCCTCCCGGTTGGCAACATCCTTACAGCCCCGATTGCCGGGAAAGTTTCAGATGTTATCGGGACAAGAAAACCAATAATATTCGGATTCATCATCACAATCATCTCTCTCTTTCTCCTCTCTCTGCTCTCAGTGAGCAGTCATCCATCAGAAGTTGTAGTATATCTCTTCCTCCTCGGAGCTGGGACCGGAGTTGCATATGCACCCCTGAATAGTGCAATCATGGGAGAATCTCCTGAAAAAGAACGAGGGATGACTTCCGGGCTGCTGAAGATGATGGGTAACCTTGGGTCAACCCTTGGAGTAACCATCACCCTGATGGTTGCATCGTTCTCACTTGGACCAAAGATGGCAGAGGTAGCGGCCCATACCTTACCGCCACAAGAACTGGGAGGTGCCTTTGACGCTGCATTCCTCTTTTGCATGGCTATCCAGATCGTAGGCCTTGCCCTCATCCTCATGGTAAAAGAGAAGGGAAGTGAAGAAATACTCCACCAAGAGTTACCTGCTTATTAATACCGGAGGCACCTGATCACCATTATGACAACAAAAAACAGGCCAGATGCGATAACCAGGGCACAGATGCCAGCATCTTCCCGGGGAAACCCGGCAACCCCGATCATTATCTTCATTGTGATAGTGAGCGTCTGCTTTCTTTTGCTCCTGCTCTTTATGGGCATCATTCCATTTGAGGCACTACAGGGGGATCATATTGAATCGAAAAAAATTGATGCTGCGGTCAATTACTCAGAAACACGAGCAATGAATAATCTCGATAATACAGGAACGATCTACCCAAACGAATCTAAAATCCCTGATAAACCGGACCCAATCCTCAGCTCACTGGAGAAGCCGTTTGCTGCTGAAGAAGAAGAGGAAGAGCGGCAGTAACCAAGAAATCAAAAACCCCTCTCATCCTCCCTACCGGGAGATCTGATTCAGATATTATGTGCCAATGACACGTTGACGGGGGTGACAGGTAACATTCCAATAAATTTATTTTTAGGCCTCAATGAGTCTGTTGCATGAAGATTAATAACTGGAGATAGGTCCGCCATATGACTCTCGTTTGGAGATAATTTCAATGACCATTATAAACAAAAAACTCCATGCAACAGACCCCGATACCCAGAACAGTAATCTAAACTCTTCTAACTCCTGATCAGAGAGAGAACCCCGGCCATGGAGATCTGAAAACCGCTAAGTCAGAGCTCTATGAACCTAAATCAGATCAGGATCCTGAACCATAGATTTCTCTTATTCCCGCTCTTCATAAGGTGCATGTATATAAACGGGGATTACCATACCACCGTTGACAACCCATGCTCCATCCTGATACTCACTTATTCCTGGCTTCAATCACTTTCATCTCTCTGACAAGATCATCCATACTCTTATCAAACATTCCCCGCCGTTCTACGGTATAATTCCCACACCCCTGATAAAAACTTCTAATAAATCTGGCAGTATCTACCGGACCTAGCTCTTTCATAAGAGCAGAAACCCCTTCATGCTGAATTTGTATTATTGGTTTTATTGTCATAGTATATTCACCACTTCTTCTAACCAGCTCATGGGATTTGCAATAATGATCGTCTTCATTAGGTTTGAGCGATTCATGGTATTAATAATACCATCATCAGTGGTAAGAAATA
This sequence comes from Methanospirillum sp., assembly GCA_035561295.1. Lineage (GTDB taxonomy): Archaea > Halobacteriota > Methanomicrobia > Methanomicrobiales > Methanospirillaceae > Methanospirillum. Next base: position 5,285 of record DATMXW010000177.1, read on the forward strand.
CAGCTTCGGCCTGTTCTGCACAGGCAATATGCAGAGCATCAAGGTTTTTATTCCGAGATTAGCCAAATCTTTAGCTCGAAGCACAATTGAATCGTCGATTTTTATGTGTACAAGAGAACGGGCAAGAATCCCATGAAGATGCTCTACCCTGATGGAGTCACCCATCTGTGAGATTTCATAGAGGATCGGAGTGCTTGAGACAAGATCCAGTTTTGTTGCACACAACCCCAGGATCTCCTCGACGGCTTCTGTTTCGATACGAATCCTGAATTGTGATTGATCATCAAATAGCCTGCACAAACAGCAGACATCAAGATAGACCTTCACTTCACCGCCTCTTCAATAATTTCTCGTTCCTCACCCATACATCCGTAGAGAGCATAAACAAGGGTATCGATAGCATTGTCCCCACATTGATCTGTTGCTGGATTAAATCTCTACCCCAGGGGAGTTGTGCAACAAAGAGGTGATTAAACACATAAACTCACCAAAAACTTACTCTTTTTTAGGCCTCAATGCCCCGATCAGTAATCTACACTCTTCTAACTCCTCATCAGAGAGAGAACCCCGGCCATGAAGATCTGAAAAGCGCTGAGTCAGATCTCTATGAACCTGGGTCAGATCAGTATTCTGAACCGTAGATCTCTCTTTCTCCCGCTCTTCAATAAATCCGGTGGCCAGGATGGCCGAGGGAAGGGCAAGCACCAGAACCCCGACAAGGGTCATCAGGGATCCGATGATCTTGCCAAACAGGGTTACCGGGTAGATATCGCCGTACCCGACCGTGGTGACCGTCATCATCGCCCACCACATCGCAGCCGGAATACTGGAGAATTTATCAGGCTGAGCCGGGTTCTCCACCAGATAGACAATAGTTGAGGAGAAGAGCACGACAAATATCAGGAAAAAGATCATGATCCCAAATATCTCCCTCTTGCGAAGAAGAACCCGTTTGAGTTGATCCAGCGAGGATGAGTAATGGGCGTACCGCCCCATCTTAAAGATCGACACGATGAGAAAGGTACGAAGAAGGGCGAGGTGCCGCGGGAAGAAGAACGGAAATAATGCAGGCATTATCGAGATGAGATCTACCAGTTGGAATAGGCGCAGGGCATATCGGATCCTATCAAGAATCATCCCTTTCAGATCCCGGGCAATGGTGCATGACCAGAGCCTGAGCAGGTATTCAAGCGTAAAAATGATCAGGCAGACACCAATGACCGGATCCAGAATAGAACCATACCGCCCACCGATTGAGGGTACCGTGTAGAGAACAATTGCACAGGTGTTTGTAAGAATAGCGAGGGCAAAAAAGATCTGAACCACAAGAACCGGGCGATTCTGAAGGTTCGGTGCATCAAGGAGTGCATGGACCCGGGTTTTTATCAGATCATACTGCCTTACTACCGGTCCATATTCCGGCGCCTCATCCCCGTACTCCATCAGAGTTCCTTCCACTCACCGGGCCTGAACATCCCTGCAGGAATCTTCATCTCAAACCGGGCTCCGGAACCCGACCTGCCAGTCTCAGATATCTCAATTCCCGTGATTGACAGGATCTCTCTGACCAAAAAAAGACCCATACCGGTGTTCTTCCCCACATTGCGATCAAAAATCCTCTCTTTCTGTTCATCAGGAATTCCATCACCGTTATCTTCACAGGAAAAGATGAGGCAGTCATCCTGTATCGTATCACCAAACACTATCCGGGAGACTGATCCACCATGCCTGATAGCATTATCAACAAGATTGTAGATGACCTTGGTTATCAGGGGATCTGCATAGATCTCATACCGGCCGCATTTATGGATAACACTGATTCCATGCCGGGAACCAAAGTCAGAAACCCGGGACGTCAGCATCTCCATCGGTATCCATCTCGGGGTGTTGGCCCCTATCTCTTCATACTCCCGGGTAAACGAGATGAGATCAGTAATCCCCCATGCCGTTCTTACACTGATATTAAGAAGACGGGTTGACTCAGTATCCCTGACCTTATTCTGTTCAATCTCAAGGTACCCGATCAGGATTGTCAGCTGGTTCAGAATGTCATGTCTCGTGATACTACTCAGAATCCCAAGTTTCCGGTTCACCAGGTTGAGGGCATCTGCAGCTCGTTTTCGTTCAGATACATCGCGGATTATTCCTTCAAATCCAAGAGGATTCCCGGTAGCATCTCTAACAAGAGCCAGATTTGCTGATACCGTAATCTCTTCACCGTCTCTCTTGCGGATCCGGATCTCATGATCCTGAACTGAAACACCGCTGAGAATCTCCTCTCGAAGAAGGTCTAACTCTTCAGGAACCACCAGATGAGATAATACCCGTGTTCCGATGAGATCAGCATCAGAATCATACCCGAGCGTTCTGACACCTGAGGGGCTTATTATCTGAATCGCCCCGGTTAGGTCGATGCGGATAAAGATGTCCTGGAGATGAGTAATAATCTGCCTGTACTGCTGCTCACTCTCCTTCAGGGCATCCTGATCTCTCCTCCGTGAGGTGATATCGCGGATAATGAGCAGATACCCCGTAATGTCATTCCGATGATCTGCTAAAGGAGTGAGTGAGATCTCGCACCACCCTCCCAAGCGAGCGACTTCCACATGGGCAGGGGATCGAATCCGGGCAACCTCATACACCGGGTCTGACGGAGAGAGGACCGATTCAAGACTTTTTCCGATGATTCTCCGCTCCTGCACACCCAGCATCGTACAGGCAGACGGATTTGCCTCAATAATCTCCAGATCCTCATCTAAGACTATCATTCCATCCGGAAGCCTTCTAATCAGTGTTTCATGGGCAATGGGCCTGAGAAACTGGATCCGATACCTGAAGACCGCAACCGTCAGGATAACCGCAGTCACCGTAAAACAATAATCGGTCAGGTTCAAAAATCCAAGTGGTTTCACTCCTGACAAGTAAGCAGCCTGCCCTAGGAGCGGAATCAGAAGGCCGATCAGTATCAGTATTCCTCCTCTTCCCGATCCCCAGGGGTTTGCAAGGATCCCTTTTATCAGGAGGAGTGCAGCCGTTCCCACATACCCAAACATAATAATCCTGGAAAACGGGTAGAGAGGACCATTGGTGTGCAGCAACTGTGGTATCTCATACTCGGTATCCAACCAGATATCAGGGTAATACAGGTGATGGAGATCATTTGTCAGAAATGCAATGAGAACCAGAAGACAGGGTGCACATACGCAGGCTATTCTGAATGGAGTAAGCCATCGCTCCTTACCGATATACCAGAATGCAAAGAGAAGAATTGCAGGCATCAGGATCACTGACCCCATGTACCTGATGCTCAGGGCCAGCATTTTCTCAGAGAGACTGGGAACGAGCATCTCGATCCCGTATGCCGGGGTCATAACCGCACAACCCAGAACTATGAGTGCCAGTAGCAGGCTTCCAGTATGCTCAGGTCGGCTCTTTCTCCTCTGCCATATTATACCAGCCAGTACAATAAAGGTCAGACAGGGAGCCAGAAGTGCCAGGGCAAGGAGATTCAGAAACATAATCATGAGTCCATCTTCTCTGTACTTCAGATGTGAAGGTACCGGTCAGGAGAATATACCGAATTTCACACATATCCTGATGGATCAAGAGAACTGGTATTGCATGATAATTGATATGAACTGTAAAAAAGATTTGTCAGGAAACTCCTGAAATCACGGCAGACCTGTAAAGTTATTTTGCTATCGGTATTACAGCCTGTTTGAGTTCATCAGCCTTGTCCTGTGCTGCAGTTGCTTCATCCTTCTTGCCCAGCTTCAGGTATGATTCAGCAAGGCCTGTATAGAGGTCAGCCAGGTCATCAATATTACTGGATCCTGATGATCCAAACTGCTCAATTGCATCGGCATATGCATTTGAGGCGGTAAGGTACTTCTGAAGGGCGAATGAAGATCGTGCCTTGCCTGCATACGCAACCCATGAACTACCACCCTGCCTGGTGATACCCACTGCTTTATCAAATGAGTCTACCGCCGTCTGGTATCTCATAAGGTTCTCAAGAGCGAGTCCACGACCAACCCAGGCGTCAAAAGAACTCTCATTCAAAGCGATGGCTGACTCATATGATTTGACTGCATCCCGGTATGCACCAGAATTGAGATTTTTATTTCCTTCATCGATATAGGTAACCTCTTCAGGAATTGCATCAGGCTCTTCAATAGTGAGATCTTCTCCAGGGAAGTTATTAAACGCGGTCTTGTCCATCCGGTCTAAAACCCAGTTCGGAACACCCATATATCCCTGACTGTATCCATCTTCTGCTGATGCCGGAGAGGGTACAGAGATACATACAGCGATTATCGCAAGGAGCATCGGTAATATCAGTCTCATATCACTCCTGGTAAGTGGAGCGTATCCAGATGTCATAGTACTCACATCTCATTCAGGGAAGAGAACCTTTCCCGTCATCAGGATCCAGATCAGAAGAGAGATGGCAGAGAAAAAGAGAAGAACAGGGATTCGAGGGCAGAATACCCACCTGGCGCGCAGGAACCAGGTTCAACAGGATTTATGACCTGCTGCCAGACTGCTGTTCTTCTTCAAACCGTTTCATCTCAAGTTCACGAAGATCCTTGCGTTTAATCTTGCCAGATATGGTCTTGGGGAGCTCAGATACAAACTCAATCTTGCGTGGGTACTTGTATGGTGCGGTAATTTCCTTGACGTACTCCTGGATTTCACGGGCGAGCTTCTCGTTCGCCTCAAATCCGGGACGAACCACAATGAAGGCTTTTACTATAAAGCCACGGATGATGTCAGGTGATCCGACCACAGCTGTCTCAGCCACAGCCGGGTGTTCAATGATGGCGCTTTCCACCTCAAACGGACCGATCCGGTACCCGGAAGCCTTGATAACATCATCATCCCTGCCGATGAACCAGAAGTATCCGTCATCGTCCATCATGGCCCGATCTCCGGTGTAATAGAACCCATCCCTGAATACCCCCTCATTTGCTTCAGGGTTGTTATAATACTGGAGGAAGAGGCCAACCGGACGGGGATTCACCTTGATGGCAATTGATCCTTCCTCTCCTCTTTTGACTGGTTTTCCCTCTTCATCATGGAGCTCGACAACCCAGCCGGGGGTTGGTCTCCCCATGGACCCATACTTGGGAGTCATACAGGGGAATGAGCCCACACAGAGAACGGTCTCGGTCTGGCCGTACCCCTCATACACCTCAAGACCGGTTGCATCCTTCCATGCCTTGATGACCTCAGGATTGATCAGTTCACCGGCACTCACACAGTGGCGAAGCTCGGAGAAGTCATATTTCCGAAGGTCTGCCATGATGAGCATCCGGTATATTGTCGGGGGTGCACAGAATGTTGTAATCCCGTATTTCTCGATAAGCGGGAGAAGTTCGGTTGCGTTAAACTTGCTCCGGTAGTCATACACAAAGATGGCTGCCCCTTCAATCCACTGACCAAAGAGTTTTCCCCATGCTGACTTTGCCCAGCCGGTATCAGCCACCGTAAAGTGGAGATCACTGCTCCTGACATCATGCCAGAACCTGGCAGTCACGATATGCCCGAGCGGATAATCATGGGCATGCATCACCATCTTTGCCTCACCGGTGGTGCCTGAGGAGAAGAAGATCACCATCGGATCCGAGCTCTTTGTCTTGTGCATCCCTTTCAGGTTGATTATCCGTGCTGAGACCGGTGCAGGATAGTCAAGCTCGGTAAGATAAGAGATCCAGCCTGGACGCTGGGCATCATTTACCATCAGCACCTCAAGGGTCGGGCATTGGCTCCGAGCCGCCTCTACCTTCTCAGCATTCTCATTTGAGGTGATGATCATCTTCACATCTGCCGCATTCACCCGGTAGGCGATATCCTTCTGCGTCAGCATCGTGGGAGCAGGAATATAGATTGCACCTATTTTAATCAGCGCAATGGTCATGAACCACCACTCAGGCACGCGGGGGAGCATGATCATGACCTTGTCGCCCTTGCCGATCTTGTACTTGATCAGCATGTTGACGATCTGGTTTGACCGCCGTGAGATATCACGGAAGGTATAGATCTCTTCTGCACCCTGTTGGTTCGTCCAGATCATCGCGATCTTATTACGATCCTTCTTAGCCCAGGCATCAACAACATCAAATCCGAAGTTGAAGTACTCGGGAATCTCTATCCTGAAATTCCGGTACGTCTCCTCGTAGTTCTGCATATTATGCCTGATTGTCGGAGGTGAATCATCGATATACGGACCTGTCTGCCCACAGGGATAGATACCAAATCCTGACAACCGCCGGAGCTGGCGCTGGCAGGCTTCGGTGATCCAGTCAGACCGTGATAGCTGCCTGGCGGTGCATTCCTGATCAACCCGCCGGGTCAGATCGTCTTCCATGGTGATTGAGTACCGGACCATAGTATCAGGTGGTGCAGATAGAGTGATAATTGTTTGGAGAGTGAACCAGAATATAAACCAGACTGCAGAACAGAAAAATGCCAGAAGATCTGATGCAAAATTGATTCTTACAATGCACCAACGAAAAAAGGGGAGAGATTAAAGGTGATTTTACTGGTTACTCGCCTTCTCTGACCATCGCGATCGCCTTCTTCGGACATTCATTAGCGCAGATGCCGCATCCTTTGCAGAAGACGAGATCGATCTCATACGTATTGTCAATGACACCATCAGGACAGTACATGGCACACATACCACAGGAGTTGCACAGAGTCCGGTCAACCACCGGGTAAAAAACCCGCCAGGTACCGGTTTTCCCACATGCTCCCTCGACCGGACGGGAGATTGCAAGGCGTTCTCTTCCGCTCATAGTACCAGCTCCTCATATGCCATCATTGCAGCTTTCAGGTTCCGTTCGTCAGTGAACATTTCAGTGACAGCGGCACGGGCAGATTCGCGTGAGAACAGACCCATCTTTGCCAGTGCACCGATAACCGGGGTGTTCAGGATGGGGCTGCCGGCAACAACCAGGTTCGTCTTCAGGGCAATTCCAGTCAGGTCAACACAGAACGCCTGATATCCTGCAGTCGTCCGGGGAAGGGACGGAGCATTTATCAGCACTTTTCCGTCAGGTTTGAGCCCGTCAAAGACATTCACCAGATCGATGATCGAGGGATCAAGCACCACCACGAGATCGGGATGATGTATCTGGGAGTAGATCTTGATCGGTTGATCATCGATCCTGATGAACGAGACGATGGGTGCACCACGCCGCTCAGCGCCATAAAAGGGGGCAGCGGTTGCATACTTCCCATCGCGGAATGCCGCAAGCGCCATAAGTTTAGCAGCAGTAACCCCGCCCTGTCCACCCCGGGAGTGAAGTCGTATCTCGTACATCAGGCCTCCACGCCAAACCAGGTCTCGGTCCCTGTCTTCCGGTCCCGAACAAATGAGGCGATATCATGGTAGGTGACTTCCTGACCGCCAAGCCCAGCTATCACGCTAGAGCATTCTCTTCCGGTCTTTGCCCGTATTGACCCGGCAAGGATCCCACCGAATCCGAACGAGTAATTCCGATCGATGACCACCAGCTCGCGGTCACCAAGATCGAGGACCGGGAATGGTCTCATCCACCTGACCCGCATCGATCCGGCTTTAATCCCTTCCTGCCTGAGCAGGTCTATGGCTACCTCGGCCTCTTTGCCGAGCGTTCCCATCGAGAGGATCAGAACCTCTGCATCCTCACACCGGTAATCATCAGTCCACGAGTACTTTCTGCCAAACCGGCGTGCAAACTCCTCTTCAGTCTCTCGGATCACCGCAACCGAGTCACGCATAGAGCGCTCAATATCGTACCGGATCCTGACAAAATCAACTGATGAAGTCATACACCCGTATCCACCCGGATTTTCAACATCTATCTTATGCTCAAGCACCAGGGGAGGGATGAAGTCACCGGCACTGACCTCCTCGAGCTGCTGGGTGATATGCGAGAGCGCAAATCCGTCAAGGTTTACCATCACCGGGAGGTACACCCGCCGGTCCTCAGCAATCCGGAATGCCATCAACGTAGCATCATATGCTTCCTGCACCGTTGCGACATAGACCTGAAGCCAACCGGTGTCCCTGGCCTGGAGTGAATCGGTATGCTCTGCCCAGACGTTCCATCCAGGTCCAAGGGCACGGTTCACATTTGCCATCACTATCGGGAGCCGGGCACCTGCTGCCCAGTTCACCATCTCGTGCATATAGAGAAGCCCGTGAGAACTTGTCGCGGTGAATGTCCGCACACCGGTGATGCTTGCACCAATACAGGCTGCCATTGCTGAGTGCTCACTCTCAACCGGGATGTACTTGGCTTTCATGCTCCCTCCGGTCACAAAGTTCGCAAGTTGTTCAACGATCTCAGTCTGAGGAGTGATCGGATATGCTGCAACAACTGCAGGTTTCGCTTCCCTGACCGCCGCTGCAACAGCATTGTTCCCGGTTGATATTGTCAGCATGATCCCTCTGCCTCCATCTTGAGCAGTCGCAGATTGCGTTCCATTGAGTGTCTGATCTCGGTGACCTGATTCTCTTTCAGGCCAGAAAACCGGCCCTGCATCTTCAGGTACTCTTCCAGGGGAGCAGGCTTTATCATCGCAGCCTTTGTCTGCCCTGATATCGTAAGGGTGTCGTACTCCCGCTCATACATTGCCCAGATGCCGGTCCTGACCGCAAGCTTGCCGATCTCTATCGTCTTCGCAGCATCATACCGCCATCCTGGCGGACAGGGGGCAAGGATATGCATGAACTTCGGCCCTTTGATAGAGAGTGCCTTCTCAACTTTTCTCACCAGATCCTGGGGATAGGCACTACACCCGGTTGCCATATACGGGATATTATGGGCAGCGATGATCCGATCCAGATCTTTCTTGGCATGGATCTTCCCTCCCGGTGTGGTGGTGGTCCGCGCCCCAAGCGGAGTAGACCCTGATCGCTGCATCCCGGTGTTCCCATATGCCTCATTATCATAGCAGATATAGAGGAAGTTTGTCCCTCGCTCAAGGGCACCGGATAGCGCCTGGATACCAATATCCACCGTTCCGCCATCACCAGCATAGGCTATCACATTTGTCGCCTTCCCCAGTTCTTCAAAGGCCGCAGCCATTCCTGAAGCAACCGCCGCAGCTGCTGCGAAGGCAACATTGTAGACAGGAATGTTGAACGAGGTGTTCGGGTATACCCCCTGAAGCACACTGGTGCAGCAGGCGGGAACCACCAGTACCGTGTCAGGACCAGCCGCTTTCAGGACATGCCTGAGGATCAGGTCCGAACTGCACCCGGCGCAGGCCGATGTGCATTTATTGATATATTCGGTATCAGGAGCCGCTGACATAAGAGGCTGTACCGTTTGTTCCTCATGATAAATAATGATGGTTTCCGGATCCATCCTACCGGCCGGCACTATGATACCAGAGTATGCCAAATACCGGATAAGGATGATCATGCAGACTGAACAGATGTGCCTGACCAGACAGATAAGAGCGAGGGAACGATGAAGGGCGAGGGAGGATACGGCTCCGGATCTCCGCACAACTGGCTGATTGCAGGAGCCATCATACTCCTGATCATCGTCGGAATCAGCGTTGCCGCAGTCCTGACTCTTACGGTGCACCCTGACCAGCCGGCGACCCCGGAGTTATCATACCCCTATTCCACCACCTTCAAAGCCTCACTCCCTGATGGAGAGCCGGTTCAGGTGGGCACCCTGGACATCCTGGCGCTGACAACTGGTGATCGTGCAGCCTTCAAAATCGGGGAGCGGCGCGAGGAGATGGTGAAAGGAGAGACCAGGGAGATAGGGGCGAGGACCGCAACGGTGCAGTCACTGGGCATCAGGATCTTTGAAACCGGATACCGGCTTTCGGTAACCTGGACCGGAAAAGAAGGAGAAGATGCACTCTTCAGGATCGTTCTGCAGACCAGCAGACAGGTTCCTGACTGGTTGCTCAGCCGCATCCTCCCGTCCTCCATCACCATAGAACCGATCTGACCGGTAAGCACTCCTCCAAAACTCTCATTTTTTGCAGAGAAAGGTCCGGCAATGACCAGGGCGGGAACTATACACAATACAGGAGAATACCCCTTGTTTCCCCTCCGGGTCTGATCTGAGAAATGGACAGGCTTTCGGGAACTGCAGGGACATCGTCTGGTCACGAAACCGGGGAAGATCCTCTGCAGGCACGTGTGCAACAAACTGCTCACGCGTCAGCGTGCACCGGCAGGAGAGTACGCTCTCTCTTAGCACCCGTTCGATAACCATGTACTGGCGCATGGAGAGGCAGCATTTCCCGCACTGGTTGCAACCTGGATCCTTATCCCCGGTCATATCCCTGCTTTCTGCCCCTTTTGTGCTTTTGTAACGATGGCATTACGGTGTTCTGCATAGACCGAAATAGTATCGAGAAATGCCTTCCCATATCTTGTAGCCTTGTGATCACCGATACCATAAATCCGGAGAAGCTCTTCCCGGGTCCGGGGCAGGCGTGACGCCATCTCCTGAAGGGTCCGGTTTGGAAAGATCTGAAATGGTGGAACATCCTCCTCATCAGCAATCGTCTTCCTCACATCCCTGAGCATCTCGTAGAGGTTGGCACTATACGTGGGCACTTCTTCCCTGACCTGGGAGGGGGTCAACACAGCTTGAAAGTCAGGCTCCCCTATTCTAACCGGAATTTTCCCGGAGATCGCATCCAGGGTCCTTGAGTTTGGCCGTACCACCGGGTATTTAACCCCAAATGAGGTCAGATACCCGCATGAGATCAACTCACGAATCCAGAAGAGCCATTGCGGTTTTTTGTGTGCCTTCCCGATCCCAAAGCAGGAGAGTTTATCATGCCCGTTCCGGATCACCTTCTCATCATGTGCCCCACTGAGAATGTCAGCAAGGTACGAGACCCCATAATCATTCTGCAGACCCTCAAGGCAGGCTGCGATCGTCTTCAGCGTCCCCTGACCGTCCATAGTCCGGCGTCCTGAAGCACAGTTATCACACCCGCCGCAGTTGGGCTCATGGTATCCTTCCCCAAAGTAGGTGAGAATTACCGCACGGCGACAGGCACGAGTCTCACAGAACCCAATCATGTCGTGCAGCTTTCTGATGGCAACCTGCTTCTCAATCCCATCTGCCATCTGATCGATCAGGTATGAGATCTTCCGGTAGTCACCCCTGCTATAAAGGAGCAGACACTCTGCAGGATCCCCGTCTCTGCCGGCTCTTCCCGTCTCCTGATAATAATGTTCCAGGTTGCGGGGAAGATCATAATGCACCACAAACCGCACATCAGGTTTATTGATACCCATACCAAATGCGACGGTTGCAACGATAACCCGGGTTTCGTCGCGCAAAAACCGATCCTGAACCGCATTGCGCTCAGCCGGGGGAATGTCAGCATGGTACGCAGACGCGGATATCCCATTCCTACGAAGCATTCCAGTCAGTTCTTCAACCTGTTTCTTTGAAAAACAGTAGATAATGCCTGAACCACCCTTATGGCGTTTAAGAAATGTGATAACCTGCTGATCCGGATGATCTTTATCCTCAATCAGGTAGGTAATATTTTCCCGGTTAAAACTTCCAATAAACACTGTCGGAGTTTTGAGATCCAGCTCGGCAATGATATCTGATCGCACCGAGGGGGTTGCCGTTGCAGTAAGGGCGATGATCGGAACACCGGGAAAACTCTCCTTGAGGAGTGAAAGCCGGCGGTACTCGGGTCTGAACTCATGCCCCCACTGAGAGATACAATGAGCCTCGTCTATCGCAAAAAGTCCAGGCCGAACCTCGTTCAGAAATTGAAGAAACGAGGGCTGCACCAGTCGTTCAGGAGAGACATAGAGCATCTTCATGTTTCCGGCCCTGATCTCCCGCTCGATCTCCTGTTTCTGACGACTATCCTGAGTACTGTTCAGGAACGCAGCAGGAATGCCGAGCTCATGAAGTCCGTCAACCTGATCTTTCATCAGAGCAATCAGCGGTGAGACGACGACACAGAGATTGCCCCTGACGAGTGCCGGGATCTGATAACAGATCGATTTTCCGCCTCCTGTGGCAATCACCGCAAGGACATCCCTTCCGGCGATGACCTCATTGATGATCTCCTCCTGCTGTGGCCTGAATGAAGGATATCCAAACCAGCGGCGCAGAACCGTAACCGGAGAAGAGACGGACATAGATGTTATTAATATCGCCCCCACGCCGGATAAGGGCACCAGTCAGTTCAGAAAGGCAATTAGAATCGACCCATACATATCATCCATCCGTACATCCGGTCTTCCATCCGCGCCTTATGGGACCGGTACCGGGGAAGGTCAATCAGGTGTCTGAACGAAAGATTCATGCGTCTGCACCCTGATACGATTAGCAGATAGGGCAGAGGGGTGGCGTCAGAACCAGACCCATTTCTGATACCCGGAGGAAGGGATAATATGGGCACATTTCTTGTAGATTATGAAGATAAAGGAGAGACAACGGATACCATAACCGCACACCAGGCGACCAGACGAATCCGGGCAGGTACAAAAGCTGCGGGAAGTCTTCAGGTTGTTGAGTTCATCCTCGGTAATGAGCTCTTTGCAATTGATCTCTTCGATACCCGCGAGGTCATCAACTATACAGACATAACTCCACTGCCCAATACCCCCTCGTTCATCAAAGGAATCATCGACCTTCGGGGGGTTATCACTACTATCATCGATCTGAAAGAGATGATGCAGATAACCAAAGAGGCTGATGGGAAGAAGAAGTCACGAATAATTGTGCTTGACTCAAGCGTATCAGAGAAGATGATCGGCGTCCTTGTAGATGATGTACTGGCGGTCACCACCTATGCAGAGGATGATATCGACCGGGATGAGCACAAGAACCGGAATCATGAACGTGATATCCTGGGGATCATCAGAAAGAAGACCAAGACCGGTGACCGGGATAAGAGTGAACTTATCATCTGGCTCGATATCACCACCATGATCAAGAAAGTTGAACGGGATCTCTGAATTATCTCCTTTTATTGAACTGAGAAGTTATGAAGACGATTTTAGGTCTGATTGTTATCTGCCTGTTTCTCTCGGCCATGATTGCAGGATGTACAGCTCCGCAGACCACAGAAAAACCCGTCAAGGCTGAAGATGTGCAGTCCGTGGCCAAGCCTCAAAAAGAGGTTCAGAAGACCAGCAACACCAGCAGTACATCAGGGGCCTCCGGGGCTGATCGGTACTACTACAATATCAGGATTGTTCCTCCCTCTGCCCTGACAACCATGGAGAAGGAGATTGGACCAGATGAGTACCTCATACGCAACGAGAACGGGGATCTTATTGGTGTTGTCTCTCCACGCGAACTTTTCCTCCGGGGAGACCTGATGCAACTCCAGCAATCCGGGGGTAAGGTTGGGAAAGACTTTGACAAGACTGATATCTCAAACCATCTGATCGAGATCGCATACGGGTTCGACAACGCGAAACTGACCCTCTTTAAGAGTGACAAAGACTACAAGTTCTGGTTCGATGCCTACTATACCCAGTCAGATCTGGATGATGCGTTTGAATTTGCTAAGTTCTTCAACTCTATCTCTGATACCACACAGTTTGAGGATGAGGAGGTCGCGCTCGGGTTCCTCTCAAATAACTATGCAGAGATCCCATACAACTTCTATAACATCAAGATCGTTCCTGAAAAGATGCTTGATGATTTTAAGGACAAACGAGCCGCTGCTGATCACCTGATGAAGAAACAGGATGGGTCGCTCATCGGCATCGCATCATCAGATCATCTGTACCTGATTGACTCACTCAATGACAAGGACAGAAATTATTATATTAAGAAAGGAATTCTCTACAGCATGGGTCTGCATGGAACCACCTTTAACGATCAGGAGAGTTTCTTCTATCGTGAAGAAGGGATCACCAGAAATCTGAGCCCGCTTGATACGCAGGCGATAAAACTCCTCTATGGGGGCAGACTCAAATCAGGTATGGATCTCGAAGAGGCTAAAAAGACCCTTGGTCTCTCTGTCTGAACATCCCTTTTTTTATGGACTTCACTCTGTTCAATCAGAGCATGAGAAGGTGGTGAACTTCTGTCATGACCCGATGATAGGATTCACCTTCGGTATGGAGTCTGACAGTTGTTCGTTTCATGGGATCAAGCGGCTGCCAGGAGAGGTCATCATCAATATCCCATAGGATCAGCCCTTCAGAAGGTGCAGGGTCAATCCGGCTGGTGCACTCTCCCGACAGCATACGAATGATCTGATCCCGGCTCAAAGTCCCATTCCCTACCTTGAGAAGAGCAGATGCGATACCTCTGACCATATGCCACAGGTAACTCTCTGCTGTAATCTCTATCCGGCAGATACCTTCCTCCTCATAAACCCGGATCGCGAGAACGGTACGCCAGGGTATCTTATCAGGTTCTATCCGTGCAAAACATCGAAAATTGTGCCTCCCGATAAAGCACTCAGCCGCTTCCTGCATTTGGGGGAGGTTTGCCGGCCTCCCACCATACAGGTACCGATACGTCCGTGAGATCACATGCTTTCGCGGTGAATATCGTTCAGGTACCTCACAGAATCCAAAGGCCCAGATATCAGGGGGGAGCTGCCCGGGAAGAGCACGCCGTGCCCGGTCAGGGAGGGGAGTCGTGAATGCGATGATCTGAGACCTGGCATGTACTCCCCGATCGGTCCTGCCAGAGAATGCAAGCCTGAAGGACTGCCGATCCTGGATCAGTCCGGCGCGAGTGCAGGCCGCGATGATCTCACCCTCAACCGTCCGGTGATCTGGCTGGAATTGAGAGCCAAAAAAACCGGTGCCCAGATATCCTATCCTGAACGCGAGCCTTACCGGCCGATCTGTCTCTTGAACTTCCGCCATGAGTTCCTGAGTGACTGTTTGGTATAGGTTCTCACTGGAGTCCGTCTCCCTTTTGGGCAGGTTTTTCCCGCACGGATAGCATCAAGGATACTCTCCACAGTTAGCTCAGCATCGATGATAGTACGCCCATATCCGATATACCGGGCATTATGTGCATCACTCCCGGCGACCATGGGTTTGCCAAGTTTTTGTGCCCAGCGAAGTGCCTTACGGTTCGCCCCCCCCAAAATATACCGGCTGTTAAAGACCTCAATGGCATCGACCTCTGCAAGGGCAGCCGGGGATTTCAAAGCCACACCATGCCGGTACCGATGGAACGGGTGGGGGAGGATGCTAACCCCCCCAAGGCTACGGACAAGTCGAATTGTCTCAAGTACATCCAGCCCTGAAGACACCGGCCCGCTCGCTCCAAGGACCAGAAGGTGACCCTGCCGGGTAGTTACCTCTATCCCGGGTATGATCAGAATCCCCAGGTTCAGTCCGGCTGCGATGAGGCAACCATCATGGGTGTCATGATCCGTGATCGCGATAGCATCAAGGCCGGCGGCGCGTGCCGCAGCTATAACCGTATCAACCTGGCTCTCACCATCACTGGAGCATGCAGTATGCACGTGGAGATCTGCTGCTAACATCGCCAATACTATAGTTTTTCATCTCACGGGTATTAAGGAAGGATGATGCGGATTCTCCTCCCAACCGGTCAGGTCACAGAAGAGGCAGTCAGACAGGCAGCAGTAGGGTTCACCGCCGATGTTGTGGTTACCGGAGAGATAGCCTCATTCCTGACCCCAAAGCAGCTCAAGGGTATTCTGGCACAAGAAGCATACGATATGGTCATCGTCTCAGGGATGTGCACAGCATCATTTCAGAGCGTTGAGGAAGAGACCGGAGTTCCCATATACAGAGGGCCGAGGCATGCAGCCGATCTGGGCATGATCCTCAGAAATATCAGCACAACAGAACTCTCCCGGAATATCCCGGCTGATGACGTTCTTATCGGAAAGAAGCAGGAAGAAGCTACAGCCAGGATCAATGAACTCGAGAATACTGCTACACCCTCATGTACTATTCGCGGAGTGAAGATCGGAGGAAGATCCAGGATGAAAGTACTTGCCGAGATCATGGACGCGCATCGCCGCCCTGATATCAGAGGAGCAGTACTGAGGTTCTTTCAGGAAGGTGCTGACATCGTGGATCTCGGTTTTGGATTTGACGCCACCCCCGATGAGGTGACCCGTGTCTTTGAGCAGGTCAGGGATATTCCCGGCCCCCTGGCCGTAGACAGCCAGGATCCTGCACTGATCTCATCAGCCCTCCCCCGTGCAGACCTCGTCCTCTCCCTTCATGCCAGAAATATGGCTGATGCCGGTCCGAAGGTAGCTTTAGCAGGAGCGGCAGCAGTCATTGTCCCAGAAGGAGGAACACTGGCAGAGGTGATCGCACAGGCACACGCGTATGGCATAACCCGGATCATTGCAGATCCCCTCCTCCAGCCGGCCGGGTCAGGACTGGTCAGATCACTTGCGGGATTTTTGGATCCCGGCTACCCACTTTTTTTTGGGGCAGGGAACGTGACGGAACTGATTGATGCAGATTCTATCGGGGTGCAGGCACTCCTGGCCGCCATGGCCCATGAACTCGGATCTGCGGTCATCTTCTGCAGCGAGCACAGTGACAAGACCCGGGGTGCCGTTGCCGAGATGCGCAGGGCGACTGAAATGATGCTCCTAACCAGGGGCCGCCCCTACCCCAAGGATCTCGGCATTGATCTCTTCACGATCAAGGAGAAGAGACGGCGACGGGAGCCCCCGCTTACCTATCATGAGATCACAGATGCAGCCCCGATGCCTGATGATATAACCTATGACCCGCGCGGGAACTTCAGGATCGGAATAGAGGATGGATGGATCGTTGCAATAAGGGGAGGAAGGGCGGTCAGGGGAAGACGGTGGCAGGACGTATTGTATACTCTCCTGCAGGAGGATGCAGTCTCACTTCTGGACCATGCAGCCTATCTGGGCCGCGAACTCTTCAAAGCAGAACTTGCCATCAGGTTTGACCGGAGTTTTGAGCAGGATGGCCCGTTCTGATCCCCCCTCAGGGCAAGCAATAATCCATCTCTGATGAGAGATAACTCTGTTACCTGATTTATACGGAACCTTCATGAAGATCAAAGGAATCGCAGCAGATACCCTCGCCCTGCTCCTGATGCTCGGGAAGGAGGCAGATCCCAACGAGTTTGCGGCCATGCTCAGGGAAGAGGACGGGGTGCTTCGTGATGTTGATCTCATTCCCGGAACGATCGGAGGAAGGGATAGTGCTTCGGTCATCTGTGATATGATCCCCCTCAACATCGGGTATGCCGGGAGTGCTCACAGTCATCCGAACGGGGTTATCAGAGCATCAGAGGCTGACATCTCCTTCTTCTCACGAACCGGCTCATGCCATATCATCATTGGTCATCCCTATGAAGAGAACTGCTGGGGCTGCTTTAGATCTGACGGAACACCGGTCCAGCTTGAGGTGATACATGACCCGGCAGGATAGCGGGGGGAGACGGATCGTCGCAACCGGCACCTTTGATCTGCTCCATCCGGGTCATCTCTGGTATCTGGAAGAGTCAGCAAGGCTCGGGGATGAACTCTGGGTCATTGTCGCACGGGATGGAAACGTCAGACACAAGCCAAAGCCCCTCATCCCTGAAGAACAACGGGTCAGGATGGTCGCTGCTCTCAAACCGGTGACCAGGGCGGTTCTTGGTGATCTGGATGATATGTTCCGCCCGATAGAGGAGATACAGCCAGCGGTCATAACCCTCGGATTTAATCAGCACTTTAATGAGGATACGTTGCGTGAAGGGCTGAAAGCACGGGGGCTCACTGCCCAGGTAGTCAGGGTCAGTGAGTATGCCGGTTCTCCCTATACCAGCTCACGCATGATGGTCAGGGAGATCCAGCGGCGATGTGAGATGCACCAAGACTCTTCATCATGCTGATCCTCTGTCACCTCTTTTTTGGTCTTTGTGCAGGCATGCTTCTTTGTGAACGGTACGCACGTTCCAGCCTCCTGGCCGCCTGTATCATCGGATCAATACTTCCAGATATTATTGACAAACCACTCGGATACCTCATCTTCCCGGAGATCGGAGATGGCCGGCTCATAACCCATGCCCTGATTGGCATAGGTATCATCGGGATAATCGGAGTGCTGGTCCTGAAAGTGCCCCTGCTTACCGGGGCACTCTGTACCGGGGTGATCCTCCATCAGCTGCTTGATGCGATGTGGAAGATACCAGCAAACTGGTTGTACCCACTCTTCGGAGATTTCCCCTCATATCCCCAGGAGAACTATTTCGGCTGGGGTCTGATGCGTGAACTGAGTACCCCTTCTGAGTGGGCCTTTGCTGGTGCAATGCTCCTCCTGATGATATATATATGGTCAGAAAGAAGAGTGGGGACCCGGTTCAGGGCCGCGGTTGTGTCAGGGATCCCGGCACTTATCCTCCTTATTGCAGGGAGATGAACTCCCGCTTCTGATAGCAATCGGGAAGGGGAGGAGATGGGGGAGCTGGTCAAGTGAGGAGCAGGAACCATCCACACCTTCTTCGAGCATCAGATTCACCATCTCCGCATCACCGACCCGCCTGAAGTCGGTCCGGATCGTTATCACTGTCTTCCCTTTTCCATATGCATAGCCCATCTCCCATGCTGTCCCAGAGTCAGGATCAGCGCCATCAATGACTGCAACCACGACATCTGCTGCATTCAGGGCTCTTAAATTATCCATAAAGATATCTCCAAGAGCCCGGGAGTCACGATCAGCCGACGTATCTCCGGTCTCCTGGGGAAGATACACATCAAACGCTAATGACGTAAGAGATTCGGCAACCTTCAGATTCCAAGTTCGCTCAGCCTCCGAAAAGAGTGGGGCAGCAAGGTACACCTTGAATCGCGATGCCTCAAACACATCATACGCTGGAATATCAGGAAACCGATCCAGGAAAGCCCCCCTGCCAATGGCACGGTTTTCTGGAGACTTCCAGTTCAGATTTACTCCGCAACAGGGGGATGCATCTACCCCGACTATGGCCACAGGGGGGCCGTAGGTTGCTATCAGTTCTCTGACCTCTGCTTCGAGACGGTCAAGCAGAGGAGGAAACTCAGGGGTGTCCAGCCGTTCGGAAAAGGTTGCTGGCTGGCGATCCTTTCCCAGGAAGAGGGTTTCAGGGCAGGGAAGATACCTGACAGTGATACCAAACCGTGAAAACCGATCACGTGCTTTTTTGAACGCTTCATGATCCTGGTCATCAGTGATTCCTACTGCCCTGAGGTCAGGGCTGGTGATGCACGGGCAACAGAGGATATACATGCTTATCTGATTTCAACAAACAGTCATGTAGATGATTCCACTCCTCGCCTATCGGGATAACACCTGTGATCCGAAGAAATGTACCATCAAAAAACTCGAACGTGCCGGAATGGTGAGAGTCTTCTCACGATTGACTCATATCCCCCGCACGAGTCTTATTCTGGACCCTACTGCAGAGCAGGCACTCTCCCCGTCAGACAAGGAGCGGACGCGGAGTATAACCGCCCTTGACTGTTCCTGGGTGGTCCTGGATACAAGTATTGTAAAATCATGGCGGTTTAAGCGTGCTCTGCCATTTCTGGTCGCCGCAAATCCGGTAAATTTTGGCAAGCCATTCAAACTTACCTCGGTAGAAGCGATAGCTGCCACCCTTTGGATCCTCGGCGAGGAGGAGCAGGCATGGGAGATCATGGGAAAGGTCTCCTGGGGAGTCCGATTTTTGGAGCTGAACGCAGAACCTCTGGAAGCTTATGCACAGGCAACAGACAGTACCTCTGTGATCGCGGTGCAGAGCGAGTTCATCTGATCGATGCCAAATATGAATCTTTAACAGATTATAGACACTACTATGTAAGATACGCAGGTGGAATGTCTGCTTAGGTTTCAATGACGATCAGGGACTGGTTGAGTGGATCTGAAACAAATCCAGCCGAGGGATATTGTCAGAAAGGATTGAGCCAGCTACACCGGCATAAGTATGAGGCTGCCATTCAGACCTTCAACCGGGGGATTGAGCTGGACCGGGGGCACCCGGGATGCTGGAATGGAATGGGAAGAGCCTTTGCCGGGATGGGAAGATTTGACCGGGCAGAGGAGTGTTATGCCCGCGCTCTGGAGATAAAACCTGATTATCCTGATGCCCTTACCAATAAAGCATCGGCACTCAGAAATCTCGCCAAAAAGAGTCAGGATGCTCTTAAATGTCTTGAGGCTATCGATTATGCCAACCGGGCACTAAAAAAGAATCCTGATTTTGCTCCGGCGATGCATGAGAAAGGGATGGCACTCTGGTTACTTGGGAAACGGGATGATGCTATATCATTCTTTGATCAGGCAAAGAAGACAGACTCAGAGTACGAGTACCCCTGGGAGCTGAAAGGAAGGTATCTCTTTGATCTCAGAATGTATCGGGAAGCAATCGATTGTTATGAGCAGGCAATAAAACTCAAACCAAACGATCCTGATGTCCTGTTTGGAGAAGGGAGATGCCTGATGAAGATTGGGGCATATCAGCATGCCATCGCCTGCTTTAAAAAATGCCTTAAGAAGAAGCCTGATTTTGCACCAACCTGGCTGTATCTGGGCAACTCATACAAGGTATTAAATCAATATACCGAAGCGATTGAAGCTTATGAGACTGCGATGGAACTGGATCCGGGCAGCACCAAATACCAGAAGAGCATCGCTGATGTATACCTGGTCATGGGAAACAATGCTCTGTATAAAGAAGCTCATTATCAGCAGGCCATTGAGTATTATGACCAAACGATCCGAATCATGCCACGGCATATCAACGCCTGGTTCTCTAAGGGTATAGCATACCGGAAGCTTGGTGCGTACAGGAATGCCACCACCTGTTTCCTAAAGGTGGTTGAGATTGATCCCCAGAACGCTCACGCTTATTTTGAGATGGCTCAGTTGCTGGAAAGATCCAGCAACGATGAAGAAGCAGTCAGATGCTATCTTGAAACGATACGATGCGACCCCTCCCACACAGATGCAATGTATAAACTCGGAAATATCCTGGCTGAGTGTGGGGATTATCAGACCGCGATTCAGTACTATGACCAGATCATCGATAAAAAACCTGATTCATCAGTAGCCTGGTACGCCAAAGGCAAAGCCTTGCAGAAGAGGGGGCAACAACAGGATGCTGACCGGTGTTTTGAGCGTGCCGGCAAACTTGCATCCCAGTAATAATCAGATATCAAATCCGAGTTTGTTCGGGGCCGGTACCACCTGGGGACCGTTAAACTCAGGATTTCCCAGAATATACTCAATGATCAACTCGGCAAACCGTTTTGCATCTTCAGGGTTTCTGGCGGTTACTATCCGGTCCAGAAATACTACCGGTTTGTCTTCATACTTCACATCAGCCTTTAAGAGCTCGCGGATAGGCGGGCCATTGATGACCGTTGCCGGGCGTTTTTTCAGGATTCCGGCTTTGGCGAGGACCACCGGAGAGGTACTGATCGCCCCGATCACCTTCCGGTGAATTCTAAATATCCTGACCAGTTCTATCAGGTCGGTGCTATTCCAGAAATGATTCTGCCCACCATGTCCCCCTAATATGGTCAATGCGTCAAACTCTCCTTCATGGTGGATAATAACATCCTCAAAGCTCAGAGGAACATAGACCCTCCCCCCAAGAGTGCCTTTTGCATACCCGGCCTGTATCGAGGCAAATTCATACGGAGCCTTGTTGTGATCAAAGGATGCAAGGACCAGGGAGAGTTCTTTGTCATGATATCCGGTAGGAGGAATGGCGATCAGGATCTTCATCGTGGGTATATGAGGTTCGCATGCCACCGGTATAGCCATGCCGAATAATCAAAAAGAGAGACGAAATCTAAAAGAGTAGGTTAGTTAAAACCGTTATACCAGCTGCCCTGTTCCCACTGACTCAGCATCTGCTGGGTTCTGTCAACAGGACCTGACTCAACCTCTTCAAATGAAGGGAACTCAGGAAGCGTCGTATTGGTCAGATTCAGAGCGCCTTTGAACTTACCCAGAGCCGTCTCAGCATCATCATAGTACTCATATGCCTTATCATATGACTCCTGTCCATCAGAGATCGAGACCATCGAGGTCCGATCCTTGACATACTGATCATAACTCTCTTTTGACTTGTATAGCATGTAAAAGAACGCATCGATATATTTGACTATGTTATAGTACTCAGGAGAGACGTTCTTCTTAATGAGATTCATATAGGTGGTCTTGGCATCAGTCACTCCCACAGTATGAATGAACATATACCCGACGGTCATTTCAGGGAGATCCTTCTGCTTGGGAAGTGCCTGGACATTATCCTCAAACCATCTGATAGCGGTGGTATTGATATCCTCATCATCATATGCCTTGGTTGTGTTGGGTTCCTTGGGCATCATGATCATCGCATGCTTCATACCAGGGAGGATGGTTCCGAGGGATCGATCTTCTTCATCTTCTGGGAAGGCCTGATCCTGACTTGGAAGGGTATAAACCGTTACGCTAGGGAACTGTGCTTTGAGAGCATCCCAGTAGACATTGGCAGCTTCGTAATAATTCTCAGCCAGCTGGTAGTACTCATCCCCGTTGGTGATGGATGACATAGAGTTCTGTTTCTGATGGAACTCTTCGTACGCTTCTCCGGCTTTTGCGGTGTAGTATAGGAAGGCAACCATATCATACGCAGCCGGATAAAACTCAGGACTGACACTCATCCCCCGAAGCCGGCTATATGCCCCATAAACCTGACTATTCTCTCTTCCAGTCGGGACTGTCCTATTGGAGAGGCTCTCGATTACTTCAGTGGCATCAGCCCTGAAGGCATCATCTTTGTACTCGACCCCGGCCACTGGCTGCTTCAGCCCGCTTTTCAGCTCTTGAAAGGAGGCATCGGCCACCGCCAGGCCAGAAATGCCAACTAAGAGCAGGGATACCAGCAGTGTTCCTATCAGGTACCTATTCATACCTCACAAATTCAGGACTGAAACGCAAATAGTTTCTGGTTAAGTATCCTGATAATTCTGATTGGGCTGATCAGGATATCTTGTTCAGGTCTCACATGTGCAACATAACAGATATACCTCTTCCTCTCCAAGGATGAACAGAGAAGGTGCAGATGGTAGACGAAGAGCAGCTGAAGGCAGTTCTTGCAGGGGTGGATATCTGGAATCAGTGGAAGGAGCAGAATCCACGCAAACGACCGGATCTGCGGGGGGCACAACTAACCGGATTGAATCTGGAGGGAATTGACCTGAACGGTGCACGTCTGGATGAGGTAGACTTTGAATTTTCAAACCTGAGAAGGGCTAACTTCGCCGGAGCAAGCATGATCAAGGTAAATCTGAGCAACACTGATCTGAGCGAGGCGGTCCTGATCAATGCAAATCTTACTGGAGCACGGCTTAAAAATGTTAAAGCTACCCGAGCCGATTTCAGAGGTGCGAATCTCACCGGGGCGGATGTGCGGCAGGTAAAAAGATAAGAGAGTTTGGTCACCCAAGAGTATTATAGAGTGTAGAGCGTTCTTTCAGGGTGCGCCCGATATCCTCACAAATATACTGCATCTCTTCAGGAGAGAAGATATCAGATACCTCTGCCCCGGCGTCACCAGTCACATCATCAATAAACATCGTTCCCGAGAGATCATCTGCTCCTGCAAGCAACCCGAGTTGACTCATTTTTATCCCGATCTTTGGCCATGAAACCTGTATATGGTCAATGTTATCAAGGTATAACCGTGATACTGCGGTAGTGACCAGATCATCACGTCCGGTCGGGCCAAATCTGACCACCCCTTTTTCATGAAGCGGAGTTTTGCTATGGATATATGAGAGAAGGACCATCTCGGTGAACCCTCCGGTATCATCCTGTATCCGGCGGAGCCGATCCAGATGTTCAGCTCGATCATGGTTATTCTCACAGGAACCATACATGATCGTCGCTGAACTTCGGAGCCCATTCTGGTGAGCGGTCCGAATAATCTCTTCCCATCTTTCGGTTCTGACCTTTGCAGGGCAGATAACATCCCTGACCTCATCAACCAGAACCTCAGCCGCAGTACCCTGCATACTGCCAAGCCCTCCGTCGATCAGAGCCAGGATAGCCTCTCGGGGAGTAATTTTGTCCTTACGGGCTATCCAGTCAACCTCATCAGGAGAGTAGGCATGGATATGCACACCAGGAAAGATCTCATGTGCCCATTCCATGAAGAGGAGATAATCCTTTAGCGAGAAATCTGGATGAACTCCGGAGAGGAAACAGATCTCAGATACCTTACGGCCCAGCGCCTCCCGAACCTGATTCTGCACCTCTTCTTTCCCACACTGGTATGCATCAGGTGCGTTCTTTGTCCTCCCAAACCCACAAAAACCACAGAGGTTCTTGCAGATATTGGTGATGTGGATATTCTGGTTTCGTACATAGGTGACTGTGTTGCCGACCTTTCGCTCGCGCATCTCATCAGCAGCGGCAAAAAGTGAATGGAGATCCCTGCCAGTGACACTAAAGAGAAGAGTTCCCTCTTCAGGGGTAAGACGATGACCTTCGAGGGTATCTGACAGAAGGGTATGTAATCTCATCTCCCCTTCCCTTTCTTTTTAGAGGTTTTCTTTTCTGGTTCTTTCTTTTTTCCCAATCGGGAGTAAATGTATTTGAGAGCCAGAAAAATAATTCCAAGAATTGCTACTTCTTTAATGTAGGGG
>DATMXW010000178.1:0-2929 GCA_035561295.1 Methanospirillum sp.
TAGAAATACTGACAATTTTATCACTATGATTTATCTTCGTCTTGGTAAACTTGAACTTTCAGAAGTAGCAGGGCTTAGGCAATTGTCGTGCACTCTGGATTAGGAGTGTTAGCTTACCCACAAAATGTTGGGAATAGCCAACTATTATCCGATTGGTATCAAAATTAAAGATGAAGAAATTGAAGGCTTAAACATGACCATGGATATTTTTCATGGGCGGTGGAATTATAATATATCACCCATGTGAGGGGAAAATATTGCACAAGTTATTTCGCTACAACCCCTCAGGGTCAGGATACATATCACGACCCCGTTCAATGAGGGAACCCTCTAACTCCATCAGGGTATCAGGATATGGAGCAAAGTAAGTCTGATTACTGAGATTCGGGGAATTATATTTGATTATCCAGATCTGCAGCATTTTTTTCAGGGCAGATATTGGGAGATTTCCATCCCGGTAATTATCAACACAATCCAGGAAGAATGCTTTCTCTTCCGGCATGAGGTCCTCTGAAAAATATCCCAGTGCATGATGAAGGACATTAATATGGGAAGTATACCGTGCGGGGCGTTTTATCCCTTCAAGAAGTGTACGCCGGTATAAAGAGGTCAGATCAGAAATCGTGAGATTATCACGATTTGCAACAATATTTCCAAGGCTTTTTAGCGTTTTCTGACCATATGCCAGCAGGGCAAGTTTATTCTGGGCATGAAACCGGGTGAGTGCCTGGTAAGAAGGATTACCCAGGATAGGATCCAGATCTGCAAGCATGAAGATCCGGGTAAGAAAATGATCCCTGACCCGGCTGTTTCTAATTCTTCCCTCATCTTCTATCGGATACCCATCAAACTGGTCGAGCACCATTCGGCCAAAAAAACCAGCGCCTTTCCCGATAGAAGCAGACTTTTCAGTGGTTGCATAAATATTCACTCCCGAGATGCCTGAAGTGGGTGATCGGTTCTTGAGTATAAACCCATCAACAACAGGGAGATTCTGGAGAAGTGAAGAGCAAAATGTATTCATCTGGTCTGTCAGATCTGCCCCCGTAGAAGGCTGAATCAGGTGATCTGATTCATCTTTTCTGACGATACGGATGGTATCTCGTGGAATACCAAGGCCAATCTCAACTTCAGGACATACCGGAATGAATGATACATAGGGTTTCATCACGGCAACTTCATGACTGGAGATCCTGTCCCCATTATATCGCACTGCATCAAACTCGATACACCGGCTGATCAATACCACCGGTTTATTGAATACTCGTTTGCTGACCGTCATATTTCCCCTGGTAGTAAGATGGTTACCAGATGCATTAAAATTATTCAAAGGTTTCAAAACAGAGTAATACTCTGATCAGACAGATGAATCAGATCGGTTCATCAGAGGTACTAAAGAAATCCAAGGATGAAATGTTCGGGTCTTACTTATACTTCGTATAAACCACGGGTCACAAAATAGGGAATAAAGAATATTTACAAAAATTACCCGTTCTTCAGTGCTACAATATCTTTTACCCCAACCAGCTTCCATACTGCTGAGCGTTCCTCACGAACGATCACTTCAGGCTCATCCTGGGCTGTATGACCGAATGCGGTGAGGACCCGGGATGAGAGCTGATTCGTCTTGATCATGTCAACAAACTGCGAACGAACCTTCAATTTTTGAGATGGGTCCTGTACCTCTTCAAGAAATCCCTGCAGGCTTACGAACGTAAAGGCAGATAAATCAGGACAATAATCCTCAATCTCAACCGATACCTTTGGATCCTGTTTGAAATACTCCATCTTCCGTCCGTAGTTTGAAGAAAGGAAATAGAGATATTTACCATCAAAGACGTACATAAAGGGAGCAATATATGGATGCTCGGTTCCCTTAAACGCTATTCTGGAGACATATTGGCGTTTAATCAGGGCATCATACTCTTCCTTGGGCATTTTTGGAATTTTTTGTGGATCCATAATCATTTCAACCCACTATGATTATGATCAGCCCACGGATAAAAACCCTTTGATAGATATTGGAACTAGGGTGAGGAGGCCATTCAATCAACCATTTTAACATACTCCCCCATTCGTCTATTTATTCGGATATCGGCACTAACCTGCCCTTGAGTTTCTTTTCAGTATCAAGTCTCATCATCTCTACAACATTATTGGTAACACCCCGGATATGAAGTCGTAACATCTCGTCAGTTTTGAAAAAATCTCTATCCGCATTACTGGAAAATTCTGCTCCGTGAGTCCGATATGCAATACCGAATGGAGCCAGGATATATCCCATTTGCTGGAAATTCAGGAAAATATCCATGGCAGTTTTAATACCCCCATCCTCATGACCACAAACAAGGATTCCGAGAACCTTCCCATCAGTTAGTCCGGATTTTTTAAGGTGGTAAAGATTCTGCATACAGGTCGTCCGGTCAAGGAAGGTCTTGAGCCTGGCTGACATGCTGTTCCAGTTGATTGGAGATGCAACAATGACCGCTTTTGAGCTGGCAAGCATGGTGTGAAATGTATGCATATCGTCATTTTTGTTCCGGCATGGATAATCGCAGGATTGAGCCCTTACCGCATAACAACACCAGCAATGGTCAATGGTGTATTCATTCAGGTTAATCCGGTGAGACAAAACACCATTCTCCGAAAGCACCTCTTCGGCAATATCGGTCATTATACCCGTATTTCCAGCCCGATGGGTACTCGCATTGATGAGCAGAACATCGAAGGGAGTCCCGTCGTAGGTGAATGGAACATGTTCCTGTTCATGAATGAACTCACCGGATGGACTGTGACAGTTGGGACACCCCCGGGGCGCCTTTTCACCGCGTAATTGTAAACCGCAGACCGTGCATTTCCATGTTGCCAGAGTATCACTTCTGGTTTTGATATTTTCTGTACCTGTATCCATGGTCTATTCTCTTTCTAA
>DATMXW010000179.1:0-19969 GCA_035561295.1 Methanospirillum sp.
CATTTGTACCTCAAATTCAACGGATGAGGGGCCAATCATGGTGTTGAAGGTTAAAAATAAAAGTTGATATATGAGAACACAGTAGTATCATTATGAAACCAAAACTGGTACTATTAGTTA
The DNA here is from genome assembly GCA_035561295.1 of Methanospirillum sp. Taxonomy (GTDB): domain Archaea; phylum Halobacteriota; class Methanomicrobia; order Methanomicrobiales; family Methanospirillaceae; genus Methanospirillum. Next base: position 121 of record DATMXW010000179.1, read on the forward strand.
TCTGTGTCTTTATCGTTTTGATTGGTTCAGTAAGTGCAAACTCTATTTATTTATTCGCAAATGAGGATCACATCTACCAGACCTCGGTAGAATGTGCAGGAAATACCCCGGTTACCTATTATATGGATTCTCCAGCGAGGGGGGATTTTGATCTCGTCGTATATGACACCTATTCTGGTCGTAGATATCTATCAGCCGAATATGGAGACGTACAGGAGTCTGTGACCGTACCACAGCACGCAGGGTACACCCATGTAATTTTTGTTTTTTCAGAAAACGGGGATGGAGTATTTACCCTTTCTACAAAAGATGATGTGGTAACGTGGCATGATGATACCATTACTGATCTGGGTTATTATTCTTCAACTACTCAGGCCAGTAAAATGGTCGACCGCAGTTATAATGAATACATATGAAAACAGAAAAGAATCGTTCATTATAATCAGATAGAATATCTCTTTTTTCATTTAGGCAATTCCTACACAGCTAAATCCAGCCAGATTATCGGCTTTTTTTCTCCCAATAACAACGAGAATGAAGGCTGATCAGAGTGCATCTTATAAATAGAAAGGAAAAACCGACTGAATATTTCGATAAATCTATTACTCCTTCAGTAGATAATTACAGACCGGCGATCGCGTCGGCCACACACAAGAACGGATGATGACTGTATCATCCAGACCTGGAATTTCTCATAATATGGTGAAATCTCCTGATTGGCTGATATAATCCCGGAGATGAAGCATAGACCCTTCATTTGTATAATCAATCATATACACGATTCGATTAAAGTCATCTCAGGTACTTCAGAGTCGTTCCTTCCTGATGTTTAACGCAAAAATCAATGTGATATCATGGACCTGTTATTTATAGTACCGATTTGTGCCCTTATTGGCCTGCTTTATGCAGGTATCTGCTACTCCCGAATGGCGAAAGAGTCACCGGGAGATGCAGTAATGCAGAAGATCGCAGCTGCGATCCATCTTGGAGCGATGACCTACCTCAAGCGACAGTACACTGCCATCGGGGTATTTGTCGTTGTCCTCGCGATCATACTGACGCTTGCGATCAATCCGCTCACCGCTGTCTGTTACGTGGTTGGTGCCGGACTATCCGCTCTTGCAGGATATATCGGGATGTACTCTGCCACCAAGGCAAACGTCCGAACCACATACGCTGCCCGTAATGGGATGGCAGCTGCATTCAGTGTCTCATTCTCATCAGGCATGGTCATGGGTCTTACCGTGGTCGGCCTCGGGATGCTGGGTCTGTCAGGGATGTATTTCCTGATGACCGGGATATCTGGTGTAACAGACCTTGCAACGATTAATATCCTCACCGGATTTTCCCTTGGTGCATCATCAATTGCACTCTTCGCCCGTGTTGGTGGTGGCATCTTCACTAAGGCAGCGGATGTCGGCGCAGACCTCGTTGGCAAAGTCGAAGCAGGCATTCCTGAAGATGACCCCCGCAACCCAGCTGTTATCGCTGATAACGTTGGTGACAATGTCGGGGATATCGCTGGAATGGGCGCTGACCTGTACGAGTCCTATGTTGGGGCAGTCATTGCCACGATGCTTATCGGTGCATCTGCCGGGATGGCAAACCAGTTCCCCGGTGTCTCTAACTACAACCTGATTGCACTGCCAATGCTGATTGCTGGTCTGGGTATCATCGCTTCAGTTATTGGATCAATCTTTGTCAGAACAACAAAGAATGATGCAGGAGCAATCCACAAGGCATTCAACGCAGGGACATTTTCAAGTCTGATTCTGACGGTCATCGCCACCTATGTCCTGGTTGAGATGCTCGCTCCCGGGAACATCGGGATATTCGTTGCAACCATCGCCGGTCTCGTCGGTGGGTTCCTTATCGGGCTCGTTACTGAGTACTACACCTCATACGACCACAAACCAACCCAGTCTATTGTAAAAGCAGCTGAGACCGGGGCAGCAACCGACATCATCGCCGGTATCGCAGTCGGTATGGAGTCAACCTTTGTACCCGTGCTGATCGTGGCTGCAGCAATCATTATCGCCGCTCAGTTCGGTGGTATCTATGGTGTTGCGCTTGCCGGTGTTGGGATGCTTGCAACTCTTGGTATCACCCTCTCAGTCGATGCCTATGGTCCGATTGCGGACAACGCAGGTGGTATCGCAGAGATGAGCCACCAGCCAAAAGAGATTCGTGCAATCACTGACACCCTTGACTCAGTCGGGAACACTACCGCAGCAATCGGAAAAGGATTCGCTATCGGCGGTGCAGCCCTGACCGCTCTTGGTCTCTTCGTCGGCTACACCCAGGCAGTCAACCTGGTAACTGTCGACATGCTTGAACCGATGGTCTTTGTGGGTATCCTCATCGGTGCCATGCTTCCGTTCCTCTTCTGCTCCTTCGCCATGAAGGCAGTCGGGAAGGCAGCCGGGTACATTGTTGACGAGGTTCGACGTCAGTTTAAGGAGATTCCCGGCCTGATGGAGGGAACTACTGACCCAGACTACGCATCCTGTATCACCATCTCCACGAACGCTGCACTCAAAGAGATGCTCCTACCCGGACTTATGGCAATCCTCGCTCCGGTCATTGTAGGGAAACTCCTTGGGATAACTGCACTCGCAGGTATGCTTGTTGGATCTATCGCTTCCGGGTTCCTTCTCGCAGTCTTTATGGCAAATGCCGGGGGAGCATGGGATAACACTAAGAAGTATATCGAGCAGGGCCACTCAGGTGGGAAAGGCTCCTTCGCACACAAGGCAGCCGTTACCGGAGATACCGTCGGAGATCCCTTTAAGGATACCGCAGGGCCTGCCCTGAACATTCTGCTCAAACTCATGGCAATTGTCGCCGTGGTTTTCGCTCCTATCTTCCTGTAAATCCAGGGAGAATACTTCTTTTTTTTTACTCGTCCAATTATTGTTTCAGATGAAACAATATTTCACCAGTGATAAAATTACCTCATAAGGAGAATACTCTTCATGGATCCACATGTCAAAGAATGGATCATTCAGGATGAATATGAATTAGGATCAGCGAATGTCCTCTTTGATGGAGAGAGATATTTCCATCCTTGGTTTTTTTGCCATCTCGCCCTTGAAAAAGCATTAAAAGCGGTTATATTTGGAAAAACAGAGGGAACTCTAGTGAATATCAGGTGACCTTAGACTTATCCTTCTCACTGAAGAGGAGCTTGTCAGAGATTCCTTTTTGATGGGACCTTCGATTCAAAGTGGAATCTCATTTTCTTAAACGAACCCCCATACGACCACAAACCACAGCCTGTTGTCAAGAGATCTGGATATACCCATACACACGGGTATCATGCATCATGGATCTCTCACACCGGATTTTATTGGCTGTGATTATCAGGGGTTAGCAGGATCTTCACCATATGTATATGCCCCTTTGGGTACCCTGATCTCAAACCGCACCCCCTCCCCAAAGCATCCATTCTCACGGATAGAGATTCCTGTAAGAGAGAGAATCTCCCGAACCAAAAACATTCCAAGCCCGGTGTTATTTCCATACCCACGTTCGAATATCGCTTCTTTCTCTTCAGTAGGAATCCCCATACCGTTATCTTGCCACAATACGATCAGATCGTCATCTGATTCATAGGCAGAGACCTGTACCTCTGATACCCGCTGACCATGCCGGAGTGAGTTGTCAAGGAGGTTAAAAAAAACCTTTTCCAGCATCGAATCCGCAAATATTGATATATCCTCCAGATCAGTTCTCATAGTGATTGAAGGGGGGAGAAATGAGCAGGGCATGACAGAATTCAGCTCCACCCACTGCGGTTCATGAGCCCCAAGATCCTCATATACCCGCGTAAATTCGATCTGGGTTTGAATCTCATCCGTAACCACCTTCATTACCCGGAGGTACTCGAGCAGTTCGGGATCGGAGAATTTCATCTCTGCAACTTCAAGATATGTGTAGATAACAGAGATTTTATTGAGAATGTCATGCCGGGTTATACTGGTAAGCAGATTGAGCTGACGGTTCGCTGATCTGAGCCGCTCTTCTCCCTGACGTCTCAAGGAAATATCCCGGGTAACCCCGACAACCCCTGAAAATTTTTTATTGGCATCATAGATAGGGGTTATCATCAGTTCAGTCCAGACCGTAGACCCATCTTTGCAGCGAAATTCTAATTCCATTACCGTTTTTCCAGGAATTGAACAGCCTTTTTGAAGAGTATGCATCCATCCCTTATGGGATTGCATCAACTTTTTGTGTGATTCAGCGGTAAGAGAATCATGAAATGACATAGTTAACGCCTCTTCAGGACTGAAACCCTGAAGACCCTTGATGGAGGGAGAGATATAGATCGGCTTCATCCTTTCGTCAATTGTCCAGATAACATCATGTACATTATCTGCCAGTAATCGATATCGTGCCTCACTTTCAATCAGTTTCTTCTCTGCCTCTTTCTCCTTGGTTATGTCCTGATCCACTCCACAATAGCCTGAAAATACACCACATTCATCAAATACCGGTGTTCCGCTGGTATTCAGGATGACCAGGGACCCATCCCGGTGGCGATTGGGATTTACAAAATTCTTGAATGGCTCATGAACACTGAATGCGTCCATCGTTTCTGATGTTAATGTATCCTTCACCGATGGATCAAAGAGATCATAAAAATGGACCTTCCCTACCAGATCATCCGGAGAGTACCCAAGGATATCGTGAACCGCAGGGCTGCAATACCGATATATCCCATCAGAATCGACTTCCCAGATCCAGGATCCTGCATTCATCATCACCGCGAGAAGCCTCTGCTCACTCTTTCGGAGTTCTTCCTCAGTGTTTTTCTGCCTGGTTACATCAGTGATAATCCCTTCAAGAGCAACTGGGTCTCCATGTTCATTACTAACCAGTACGTTTCTATGGTTGAACCAGCGGATATTTCCAGCCCGATCAACTATCTGGTACTCATAGGTGGGAGGGACGTTCCTGCTTAGGAGGGCATTTCGTTGTTCCTGGAAATATGGATGCCAGTCAGGGTGTACAAGAGTCTTGAAAAGTCCAGGATCAGAATAGAATTCTTCAGGGGTATATCCGGTAAGTGCTATTGATGCCGGACTGATATACTCATATCTCACATCCGGCAGTGATATACGATAGAGCACATCCTGTGCATTCGCTGCAAACCGGCTGAACCTCTCTTCAGTCTCTCGAAGTGCCTGTTCTGTATTTTTCACTGCAGTAATGTCCCGCATAGAAACTTGCACACCGGTAAAAACTCCATCATATAGTATTGGTACTGCATTCAGACTGACATACACAGGGGTTCCATCTTTTTTGGTGATCTGGACCTCAAGGTTATAGATAGAATCTCCCTTCATGCTCTGCTGAACACCATTCAGAAAAATGGGACCACTCTGTGAAAATATCGTTGCAGCAGCAAATTCTGATGGCTGTCCCACAAGTTCTTCAGGATGATATCCGATGATCGACCATGCAGAAGGGGAGACATAAGTGGGGCTCATTCCTTGATCAAGGATTAAGATCAGGTCAGAAGAACGTTCGGTCATTCCACGAAATCGTTCTTCACTCTTCACAAGAGCCTGCTCATGCTGTGCTAACTCGATATAATTTTCTTTGAGTTCTTCATCATATGATGAGAGCTTTTCATATGCGGCAGAGAGATCGTCAACCATCTTCCTGATCTCCATTTCAGCCGTCTTCTGATGCTGGATAGAGTGGGTGGTGGTGACAATTCCATCAATACCAGGAACTCCTGCGAGATTGATCGCAATGGATTCTACATAGAGGTATGTTCCATCCGCTTTGCAGATCCGGTATTCAGTCGGGACATGGGTGTTGCACTCATCCCACACATCCTGAAAGTCACCCCTTACTCGTACCTGATCTTCAGGATGAATGTAATCAAATGCCCTTGACCCGATAAGTGACCCCTCCGGGTATCCGAGTATCCGTGATGATGAGGGTGAGTCAAAGAGGATAATTCCATCTTTACTCAGAATTCTAATTATGTCTGAAGAGTTCTGGATAAGAGAACGAAATCTCAATTCGCTCTCGCAAAGTGCCCTCCGGTCTCTCCTTCGCTGTACTGCTACCTTGATCTTATGGGTGAGTTCAGTGAACTGAGGAGCAGGTTTGCCCCCCTTCTGCAGGTAAAAATCTGCCCCGTTGTTGATAGCCTCGATTACGACTTCTTCCCTTCCCCGTCCGGTAAAAAGGATGAACGGAATGTCCAGATTCCTGCTCCTGATCTCTTTCAGTAGTTCAATGCCATTCATCTTTGGCATCTGGTAATCTGACACTATTGCATCAAAGGTGCCATCCTGAATCTTCTGAAGTGCCTGAATGCCTGATGCTGCAATGTCTACAATAAAGCCCAACGATTCAAGGTACTCTTTAGTAACATTCAAAAGAAGAGGCTCATCATCTACATAGAGAATTGAAAGGGGGAGTTCAGACATAATGATCAGGTGATACATACCTCTGCGTATGAGGGATTATATATTGTGATTCTCGTAATCTTCAGTGACGGAATATACTATTGGATAACAGGCAGATCAGATTGGTTTTTCTATGACACAATACAGGGCTCCCCCAAGGGCATATCACACTGCAAAATATCAGGTATATACCTTATCCCAACCAGAATAACCAACGGTGTCTTGACAACCGATAGGTATTAAGTGATTTAGAACGTATAACACAATAACTTCCCTGTTAACACCAAAAAAGTGGTTTTATCAAATATTTCTGATTTTTAAGGGGTGAAGAAGAAATTGCAGGATCCGTATATCACTATACCTGGTGCAAGTTCGGAGTCTATTCCCAACAAAATGTCCATCCTCTATGTCGATGATGAACCGGATCTTCTTGTTTTGGGCAAACTATTCCTAGAGCGTACAAAAAATTTCATTGTTGATACATCAACCTTCGCACAAGAAGCCCTGAAATCCTCTCTAATTCCATCATACGATGCCATTGTATCTGATTACCAGATGCCAGAGATGGATGGTATCGCTTTTTTAAGGGCTGTCCGGGAGCAATATGGAGATATCCCCTTTATCCTTTTTACCGGCCGGGGAAGAGAAGAAGTTGTAATCGAGGCTATCAACAACGGAGCCGATTTCTACCTGCAGAAGGGAGGAGAACCTAAGGCACAGTTCGCAGAACTGTCCCACAAGATAAAGCAGGCAGTACGGAGAAAACAGGCGGAGTCAGCAGTCTTCTCGAGTGAGGCACGGCTTCGTTCATTCATTGAAACGAGCAGTGAGGCAGTTTCACTCATCGATGAAGAAGGGAAAGTGATCGAATGGAATGCAGGTTCTGAACAGATCACCAGGATACCAAAAGAAGATGCTCTGGGGAGTTATATCTGGGATCTGAGTGTTCGGATGACTCCTCTCAAGTACCGAACTGAAGAGGGATACAAAAGTATTGAGCAGGTTTGGCGTAGATCACTTCAAACAGGCATTCCAGTTATTCAAGGACCCCAGGTAGTTGAAGTATTACGTCCTGATGGAACCGGATACTATATCAGATTGAATATTTTCCCGATCAAAACCGAAAAAGGGTTCAGATTCGGTTCGATTTCACAGAATGTAACCGAGGAAAGACGTGCAGAAAAAAATCTCAGGGAAAGTGAGCAGCGATTCCGTGGTATGGCTGAAAGGTCTTCTGACCTGATAATCATTTTTGACAAAGATTTAAGCGTACTGTATGCATCTCCTTCTGCAAGAACTATCATCGGGTATGAACCTGAAGAGCTAACAGGCATATCAATTGAGTTTGCTGCTTCAAAAATTTTCTCGCAGGGTGTTCCTGAACTGATGAACATTCTCCAGACATTACAGGAAGGAGAATCTATCCTAAATCTGGAGATTAAGATCAGAAAGAAAGATGGAACACCAGTATTTGTCAGTTTGTATGCAGTGCCGATAATACATGATGGTGTTTTTACCGGAGCACAGGCATCATTGCGTGTCATAACTGATGAAATAACAATAAAAAAAGCACTCAGAGCGAGTGAGGAGAGGTTCCGCCAGTTAGTAGAGAATGCAAATGAGATTGTATATATCCTGACAAATGAGGGTATTTTTACCTATATATCTCCCAGAGTAACTGAACTGCTGGGGTATCAAATCCACGAAGTTATTGGTAAACAGGTTTCAATATACATACATCCGGATGATTTCCCCCGTTCTAATGAATTTTTTATTAATACTATCACTACCGGAGAGAAAGTCGGGGGAATTGAATACAGGATTCATCATAAGAACGGGACCTGGCGATGGTTTTCAGTTAATTATTCCCCGATTCTCAACGATGAGGGAAATATTGTTGGCATTCAGGGGGTCTGTCATGATATCACTGAACGCAAGATAGCAGTAGACGCACTTCGGGTTTCTGAATACAACCTTAAAGTCAATCAACAGAGGTTGGACGATGCAATGGACCTGGCTCACCTCGCGAATTGGGAGCATGACGTAGAAAATAGAATTTTTATTTTTAATGATCGTTTTTATGCGTTATATGGTACAACAGCAGAACAGGAAGGGGGGTACTATATGACACCAGAGCAGTATACCAGGGAATTTTTTCACCCTGAAGACGTATCATTGATGGCTGAAACGAATGAGAAAGCCAGTACAACAACCGACCCGAATTTTGTAATACAATCGGAACATCGTATTATTCGAAGGGATGGAGAAGTTCGAAATATTCTGGTCCGTATAGGAATCATGAAAGATGCAGAAGGGCGGATTATTTGGGTACATGGAGCTAACCAGGATATTACTGAACGCAAAAAAATTGAAGAAGCACTCAGGAAAGCAAACATCCAACTCAATCTCTTATCAAGCATTACCAGGCATGATATTCTCAATAAGGTTAATGTAGCTCATCTCTATCTGGATGATGCAGAGATGAAGTGTACTATTCCTGAGATAACAGTAAGACTGGAGAAAACAAAGTCTGCAATAGAAGCAATTCACTCTCTCATAGAATTTACCCGTATCTACGAGGAACTTGGATCTCATGATCCACAATGGATTCAGCTTGATGCCGTCATGCCCAATTTCTTCCTTCCCGATTCAATTACCCTGACTGCAGATGTACAGGGCATATCCATATGTGCAGATCCGATGCTTAAAAAGGTTTTTTTTGATCTCCTGGACAATTCTACCAGGCACGGGCAGCGTGTTTCTCATATCCGGGTTTTTGCCCATGAAATTAACGGAAATCTGGTAGTTACCTGGGAAGATAACGGCGTAGGAGTCATTGAAGAAGAAAAAGAAAAGATATTTGAGAGAGGATTCGGAAAAAATACTGGAACTGGATTGTTCCTAATCAGAGAAATTCTCGCACTCACCAATATCTCTATTATTGAGAATGGAATTCCGGGAGAGGGTGCTCGGTTTGAATTAACCGTGGAGAGAGGGGCGTTTGAAAAAAAGGTCCAATAATATATCCACGAACCAATTATTAACTATGCATGATTGCATCCTGACCCATAGGTAATCAGCACGCTTTCATCACTCCTATTCCCATTCCGCACCCCTATCCAAAAGCCAAGATAATTTCACGGCAGTATTTATGCTCAGTATCCAATGAGGAAAGAATATCTGGAATGTTGCAAAATACCAACTGGTTAGAAGGGGGTACGGATGAGAACTCCTACCAAGCCTTTTCTGATTTTTAATTATTTCTTACTTTACTCAGGTAATTCTTTGCATCCTCCATTTTCCTGCAGGTACCAAAATCTCAAATCTCACGCCCTCCCCGGGCCTTCCGTTTTCAACAATCGAGATCCCGGTTATCGAGAGTATCTCCCTGATCAGAAAGAGACCAAGTCCTGTATTTTTTCCAAAGCCTTTCTCAAATACCTTTTCTTTCTCTTCAGATATGATCCCGCCACCATCATCCTCATACCGTATTACCAAAACTCCTGACTCTTCTAGGCAGGAGAGGCGAATCAGGGTCAGGTTTTTTCCATGCCTCACGGAGTTCTCGACCAGATTGTAGATCACCTTTTCAAGCATATTATCTGCATAAATCTCTGTTCCCTTCAGATCCAGAATCAGATTGATACCAGATAATAGTCCTTGAACAGCCCGAATCTTAAAAAATCGATCAAAAATCTGCCATGTTGGTGCGGCCTCACCCAGATTCTGATACTGACCGGTAAACTCGATAAGATTCTGAATTTCGTCTGATGATTGCTGTATAGCACGTATTTTTCTCTGCAGGTCAGGATCAGTGACTTCCTCATGTATCATACCAGAATATGCAGAAGTTACCATAATCCGATTGAGGATATCATGCCTGGTGACACTTGAGAGGATTTTTAGTTTATTGTTTACCTGTGATATCGCCTCATGAGCTTTGCGGATCTCATCGATATCATGAATTTGAATAATTATGCAGGGTTCTGAATTGACAAAGATCCTGGAGATGGCAACTTCTGCAATAAACACAGCACCAGTTCTCTTTAAAAGTTCCCTCTCAATATGAGGGGTGGGGGTATCATCTTCACTTTCACTGAGGATATCTTCGATATTCTGCTTTGTCAGTCTGATTCCCAGCTCATCAAGCAATTTCCCGGCTACATCGGGATACGACCATTCAAAGTATGTCAAAAATCCAAGATTCACTTCGACAATCTGATATATTGAATTGAGAATAAGAATCGGATCCGGTGTTCCTTCAAAGATCGAGATGAATTTTTCTTCGTTCTCTTTCAGAACCTGTTCCATCTGTTTTCGATGGGTAATGTCACTCATAAGGAGAAGAATCGCAGGACAATTATGGTACTGGATATGGGTACCCTTAATAATTACTGTTCTTCGGCTTTGATCCCGGCATACAATATCAGTCTCATAGACCGATACTTTGGTCCCTTCTATCAGGGAAGAAAGAATCTCCTCTCCTGTATGTTTAAATTCTTCAGCAAAAAAAGAGATTGCCGGCATCGAAACTATCTCTTCATGCTGATATCCGAGTTCGGTAGTACCTGCAGGGTTTACGTACAGGATCTTTTTATCATTCCCATACACCACGATATAATCGGGCAGGTTCTCGACAAGCCCACGGTTGAATGATTCACTTTCTTTCAGGGCTTCTTCGATCTTTTTTCTCTCGGTAATATCCCGAAGAACACAGATCCGCAATGGTTCACCATCCTTACTCCGGATGTATGTAGAAGTTACTTCAGTTAAAACACTCGAACCATCCTTGCGATAATGTTCCAGTTCATCGACGTACTCATATTTGTCACCGGTACCTTCTGAAAACAGCCGGGCCCGTTGTACTAGTTTTGGGGCTATGGACGCATATGACTCCGGAGTCATTGAAATATCCGGTCTCAACCGTATTGCTTCTTCAACAGTGTATCCGGATAATTTTTCAATTGAAGGGCTCATATACAGTGCTTTCGTTGTATTGAGATCGGTAATATAAAGGACTTCAGAGGAGTTATCAGAAAAAAGGCGAAATATCTCAGAGGTTTCTTGTAGTTCCTTCTCAATCTTTATCCGGGATTCTATCTCTTTCTTCAGAGAATTGCTTAGTCTGTGATAATGGAAAAATGCATATCCACAAAAAACTGCTATGCCTCCAAAGAGGGTCATCACAATAAAAAATCCAAGAGTATCTGGTCTTGGATTTGGATTATATAAAAATGAATCAAGAGGAAAAGACTGATGTATCATCCCGAGTTCATCATAAATATCTATGATATTCTGCCATCTCCCTGGATTCATATACCCAATCTGAACAATATCCGGCATTATCAGTCGTTGCATCTGATCTGCTTCAAACAGGAGTTGGTCATTGCTTACATCAGGTTTGTATCGCAGGGTGATCAGATCCGCAGTTTCATTCGGATGCTTTAAGGCGTATTCCCATCCTCTCCTGCTGGCGTCGATAAATTTTTTTACTGTATCGGGGTGTTTTTTCAGATATGATTCGGATGTGAAGAGATTATCGCCGTAAAAATCTATGCCAGATGCCCGTGGGGTAAATTCGAGAAACCGGACCCCCTTTTGACTGAGAAGATATGGTTCTGTTGTTGAGTATGCAGAAATCGCATCCACTTCTCCAGTCAGGAGTGCGGTAAGATTGCTCACATCTGATATGATCTCTATGTTATCAGGAGAGATGCCTTCGTGAATCAGGTATGCAATCAATTCTTCAGAACCCGCCTCCATCATAACCCGTTTTCCGACCAGATCATGAATATTTGAGATCCCTGAGTTCTCTTTAACGAGAAAAATGAGAGGAGAGTGCTGAAAAATCGTTCCAAGAACAACTAATGGATTTCCTTTTGCCCGCTGAAGAGCTATTTCTGACGTTCCAACGCCAATATCTGCAATGTCAGAAATAACCCGGTCAACAGGATTTATTGTACTGGAACCTTCAAGAATGGTTACGTTGAGACCTGAATCACGATAATACCCTTTTTCTGATGCAACATAATAACCTGCAAACTGGAACTGGTGTGTCCACTTGAGCTGAAGGAGGACTGGCTCAAATGAATTATTGTCTGGTACCGCACTTGCCGGGAAAGGAATTATTGTGATGATGAGAAGAAAGATGCAACATCCGATTACGATATCTGCGGTTCTTTTCACACTCTTGTATATCTTTCTGTATTTATAATAGTAATCTACGAAGTACCCAACACTACAGGGCTGGAGAACAATTGAGGGAGTAACCCCGATAACAAACGTCCGTATGAGCCCCGGGAAACAAGGCATGGCTATAAAGAAGCTCAAATTGTACGTACATAGTAATTTATTTTAGTTACCAGTCATTTTGAGACACGATGATCAGATATTAACAGTTTTATGAAAGGAATCTTTAGTGAGTAATTGCCAGCATTGATAGTATTATAGGCTTCGAAGAGAAATTTCTAGTTATTCTTGCTTATAGCGGTGTGTACGTTCATGAAATTAAAAAAACGACTAATTTCCATGGTTCTAATGGTCACCCTCATCCCGATGATACTCATCGTCATCTCTATGGGGCTTGGAATTGGAACATTACAGTTTGAATTTTTTGAGAAATTAGACACGATAAAAAATAATACCGTTGATACGACAAATTCAGCTCTTACCAATCTCGGTGAGGATATCATCCAGCAAAAAGCTGAAGATGTGATCGGTCAGATGGATATTTATCTTTCAGCCCACCCGGACAAAACGGTCACAGATCTTCAAAAAGATACTGCTTTCCAGTCGATAGCAGTTCAGACTGTTGGAAATACCGGATATACCACAGTGATGGATGCGGATCGACTGATCAATCTCTTTCATAAAAACCCGAAAAATGTTGGTACTGACTACCATAATCAATCAAAAACCAATCCCGAATTTTATTCCATTATCTCATCAGGGACCGGGTATGTAGACACGTTTGGATACTACAACTGGGAAGATGCTGACGGGAGTATTAAACCTAAATATGCGTACTATGCATGTTGCAAGCATAAAACCGCTGATGGAGTTACCTTGCGGGTGGGTGCCACTACTTATATTGAAGAATTTTCCCGCCCATCAGAAGAAGTCAGAAGTTCTATAACCAGGAATATTGTAGACTTTGAAAAGAGTATGAAGGATAGTCTTCTGTTATACGCTCTTCTGATTGGTATCATCATCATAGTAAGTTCTCTTGTCTCGATCTTTATCGGAATTCGGTTTTCTGAGCGGATTATCACCCCCGTCCACCATCTTTCCCAGGGAGTTGAGAATATTGTCAAGGGAAATCTTTCGTATCGCATTGGTGAGATCGGCGGAGATGAACTGGGGCTTCTTGCCAGGTCATTTGATAATATGGCCCAGTCTCTTGAGAGTCATAATGCTGAACTTGAAGGTATCCTTTCCAGACAAAAGCAGACAAATCAGGAAATAATCAGTCTGATTCATGAAGTTGATCAGGGTGTTTTGACTCATAAGATTACAACGGATGGGTTTGATGGAGAATTCAGAATCATGGTTGATGGTATCAATACCATGTTGGATGTGATTTTAACCCCTCTCAGTGAAGCTATCCGGGTGGCTGGAGAATTTTCTCATGCAAGATTCTCTACCCGTTTTGATGATCGGGTGGAAGTTAAAGGAGAGTTTGTATCTCTTAAAACCGGTCTTAATACAATAGGGGAAGAACTATCAACTGCACTCTCTGAAGTTTCAACACAGGTAAACACCCTGACTATCTCTTCTGATACTGCATCTGCCAGTGTTGATGAGATCAATACAGAAGTTCATTCACTTGCTCAAAACTCCTCACTCATCAGCAAGAATGCTGAGCATACTGCCTTATCAGTTGAGCAGATCCTCATTGCCATGGAAGAGTTGACGCACTCGGTATCTATCGTCGCTGCCAATGTCGACTCGGTGAGCAGACTGAGTCAGGATGCAAATACTAATTCAAATAGAGGGATTACACAGGCAGCGGCTGCTGAAGAAGGAATTCATGCCATAAACGAAGCAGTCAGTGGTATTGGCGTAACGATTCATGAGATGAGAGAAGAGATGAATGAGATCGGCAAGATTATTGAGATCATCAGTTCTATTGCGGATCAGACAAACCTTCTCGCATTGAATGCAGCAATCGAGGCAGCCCGGGCAGGTGATGCAGGCCTGGGATTCGCTGTGGTTGCGAATGAGGTTAAATCCCTTGCCCAAGAGTCCCGGATATCAGCAGAGAATATCGCCCTGATCATCTCGGCACTCCAAAAACAGTCCGAACGGGCAGCAGAATCAATGGATCTAGCAACCATACAGGTTTCAAAAGGTTCTGTCGCGATCAATGATACGATACACGTCTTCCAAACCATCGCACAGCAGGTTGAAGAGATATCGAAACACATGATCGAAATTGCCAGTCTCTCGGAAGAAGAGGCTGCATCTGTTGAGGAGATTACTGCCAGCGTTTCCGAAGTAAAAAGTATTTCAGACGATACTGCCAGAATGACGGTTATTTCAGCTTCAGCTACTGATGAAGCAGCAACTGCAGGAGAAAGGTTGACGGTGATAATACAGGACCTCTCGGTGATAGCTTCCCGGATCAATGAATCCATGTCCCGGTTAAACCAATAACAGGGATATGATTCTTTCCCCCCTGTATTGAGTGTTTAGTCGTGGTATAAGATTCATCACACCAAACCCTGGTCAGTGATTGAGTACCGTTTTCCTTCATCATTCCTCATAGTAAGATCGACATCATCGGGAAGATTATGGCTACCCATCTGGATAGTGCCTGCATAAATGATGAAAAACCGGATCCCTCACAGATAGACCCAATTATATTGACCATGCCTGACAATAATTACTGGAGAATTGGAGAATCTATCAAAATGCCTGGAGTGAAGGAAGATGCCTACTAATACATCCCAAATAACGAATCCCCCGCAATGGATATCTGACCTTATCACCAATTTTTTACAAAATTCTTCGGAGAATTTCCTGAATCCTCTGACACAAGAGAGGATTTGGGGTACTCCTCTGGTAGGGTTTTGCCGCGGTGATGACCCCCTGTTTCAGGAGTTTCAGGATCACCTTGGTGATGATTATTTACTACCGCTTGATATCATGCTACAGACCATGCCTGATGTGAAGATAAGGTCTAGTGATCTGACGGTTATCAGTTGGATTCTTCCGGTGACAAATCAGACAAAAGCAGATCATCGCCTGGAAAGGCAGTATCCGACAGAAGCCTGGGCCAGAACTCGAATTTCAGGAGAAGGAGTAAATCAACAAATAAGGCAGTATATTGTGCAGTCACTTCAACAAGCCGGATATCCCTCTGAATCACCACTCCACTCTCCAGCCTATACGGTGAAATTTAAACAGGGGTATCCAACCCACTCGCTCTGGTCTGAACGGCATGCAGCATATGCTTGTGGTCTTGGGACATTTGGGTTGTGTGATGGTCTGATAACTCCGATAGGCAAAGCAATGCGATGCGGTTCAGTCATAACAACCCTGCCGGTTCCAGCTTCAGGTAGAGAGTATGGTACCAGGCACGAATACTGTCCATTCCTGACCGACCAATCCTGTGGAATATGTATTGAACGCTGCCCGGCAGGAGCCATCAGTCAATCCGGGCATGATAAGGTGAAATGTGCTGCGTATTTTAAAACAATCACGGAACCATACCTTCTGCAAACATATGGGATTGAAGGAAATGCCTGCGGGTTATGTCAAACAGGGGTCCCATGTGAGTCAGGGATTCCAAAACGGAGATGAACATGGATTCTGGAGAACCAGGTGTTCCTGGTGGGTCCGGCAGATGATCGAGGATCATCATAGAAAGCATCAATGCCAGGGGCGAGGAGAGGCGATGATAGAGATCATAGGGACGTATCCCCTGTCATATTTGTGAAGCAGCACGATCACTGATTAAAAATCAGATGACCCTGCGAGGTCTGGGATAGATGATGTCCACATTGTCCTGACCGTTCCCGGTAGAAAGGGATCTGTGACTATCCCCTTGAAACAACAGGCCAGGTCAGGGAAAGGTTGATATTGAGTAAAAGGACTGGGATCTATGATGAATATTACAATGGATTTCGGCAATCATATATAACCATCATCCATATATTGTGTATGGTCCAAAGGCTACGTTTATTCCTGACATTATCAGTTTATTTGTTCGTTGCGGTTTGTATTCCTGCCATAGCAGACATTCAGGCCACTTCTTTACATGATCTCACCTGGGTAACAGAAGAGTATCCACCGTTTAATTTTCATGATAATGGCACACCATCCGGTCTGATGGTAGATCTTATCTCTGCCATAACACAAAAAGCAGGAGAAGAAATTCCCCGGGAATCGTTCACGTTTCTTCCCTGGAATGAAGCATATCAGAAGGCAGTTACCGATCCCAATACCGCAATCTTTGCGATCGCAAAAAGTCCTGACCGGGAGGATCTCTTCACATGGGTCGGACCGGTTGTCTCATACAACCTCTCTCTGTACTCCAAGAGAAGCAAAAATATCACCATCTCCAGTGCCGATGAATTGGGATCATATCGGATCGGAACGATAACTGATGATATAACCATCGATAACCTGGTTCGGGCCGGAGTGAAAAGAGAGAATATTTTCACGAATACGGATCCCCGGACTCTTGTTCAGGATCTGGAAGATGGCACAATCGATCTTTTTGCCTATGGAGAAGTTGCTGCCACCTATTACATCAAAAACGTAACCGGGAATTCAGCATACTACAAACTCTCCGGACAGATCGGATCTGTTCCGATCTACATCGGGTTTAGCAAAGGAACACCAGATGCAATTGTAAAAAAGTTCAGGGATGCATTTGACGAATTGAAAAATACGCCCAAAGACAGAGGTATGAGTGAGGTTGACCAGATTGTATCATCCTGGATGCTGGGAGATGGTCTATCTCATACGCAGTATTTTACCGAGGGATACTATCCCTATACATTCAGGGAAAACGGAACGCCAAAGGGAATTTCGGTAGATATTCTACAGTATATTGCCTCGCTCTATGGGGCCCACATCCCTGATGAACACTTCACTTTCGGTACCTGGGAGGACATATACAAGACGACCATGAGTCAAAATGGAACTGCTCTTGCAATCCTTGCCCGATCTCCGGAGCGGGAAAACCTGTTCAGATGGGCAGGTCCGGTAGACCAGACACCAATTGTCATCTTTGCGCTCCGTGACTCTGCTGACCAGCTCAGGAATGTCAGTCCTTCAGAGATGAAGATTGCAACCATAACCGAAGACATTGCGGCTACAACGCTTGTGAATGCCGGAGGAAAGGATATTGTCTACTCAAGCGAACCCAAGGTGCAGATCCGGATGCTGGAGAATGGTTCTGTTGACGGATGGGCATATGCGTTGCTCCCGGGTCGTCAGTTGATTAGCCAGTTTGCTTCAAATCAGTCAGCAATTGTTCCGGTGCAGACACTGAAGACCTATGACTTCTATATTGCGTTTAATCGCAATACTTCGCCCCGGATTGTCAATTCACTTCAGGACACGATGGATTTACTCAGGTCTGAAAAGGACACATCCGGAGTCAGCATGTACGACCAGATCCTGTACCGGTATGTGGAGCCGGTCTTTTCAGAATCAAACCTTACCTCCCGGGATGTGACAGACCTGGTGAACCAGACAGTAGCTGATCTTGCTCGTGATGCTCCGGGGACGATTGACCGTATCAATGGAGGCCAGCCACCATACAAAAATGCAGCAAAACCGGATCTCTATGTCTTTGTCTATGATCCTGAGGTGACCATGATCGCCCACGGGGCTAATGCCAGAATGGTCGGACTCAACTATCATGACAAGGTGGATGTTGCCGGTGTGGCGTTCAGGGACCAGCTGGTGCAGGGAGCCCTGACAAATGGAACCGGGTGGGTCGATTATATCTATAGCAGCCCTGCTGAAACCGGTCTGTTCTGGAAGACAACCCGATACCAGCTTGCAACCGGAAGCGATGGAGAGCAGTACATCGTCTGTGCAGGGATGTACAAAAAACCGTAAACGTCCAACATTCTGGTAAAGGACACACAGGGGAGTTTTTCCCCGGAACTCACCTTTGGGAACCACCAGGAATATCGACCGCATATCGATACCCACCTCTGGATGGATAGCGGTTTGAGATATGCCGGGTATCCTCCCCAGAATTCCGGGAGTATTGATGGATCGCCATCGTTAAAGCGGGATCCTTCCACCCTTCTGGATTTCATTATACTCACTTATCACCGAGAACCGATGATTATTCCAGTACCGGGACAAACAGTACATGAGAATTATGATCCTCTCTCCGGCATTCACTTCATCCTTCACTCCTATCTGGATTGGAACACTCATCCTCTGGCTGCTCAGTGAACTCTATCTGATATACCGGGACCGGAACACTACAAGACAACAGGACCGGGGATCCAGGGGAATCATCGGGATTGCAATCATCATTGGAATGATACTCGCATATAAGGCAGGATCCTACCCGCTCTTCCGGATGCAGATCTATCCGGATAGCATCATGGCAATCAGCATCGGCATCATGGGGGCTGGAATCATCATCCGGTTCCTGGCAATCCGGACACTGGGATGTCATTTCCGAACCCTGATTCATATCCGGGAGGACCATACCATCGTAAAGACCGGATTTTACCGTTATATCAGACACCCGGCATACCTTGGATCCATCATTAGTGCATTCGGCGTCACTGTGGTATTTCAGAATTTTCTCATCCCCATTATCGTTGTAGGACTGCTCATCCCAGCAGTCCTTCTCCGGATATCATATGAAGAAGCGGCTCTGAGTGATCGCCTGGGGCCGGCATATACAGAATACATGAACGAGACCTGGAGATTAATACCATATTTGTATTGAAAGCCATCGAAATCGATGAAACAGGGGATAATCGCCCGGAGTGCTCAGCATCAGAACCACTCCGGATACCTGGTTCCGAGTGACGAAATGTTCTCCCCGATATCAAAAATACAAAACCATCCCACAACCACATTTTGCCCACATAGATCTCCTGCTCACGAGACGGCCATTCAGGAAAAGAACTATCGTGATTGATACCAGAAGACCTACTTTAATTCATCAAGAAGAGATACTATTTTTGGCTTGAGAATCGGGCATTATCAGTGATGACATTCCAGACATTAGAATAATCGATTCTGAAATATCTAAGGCGTTGTAGCGAAATAACTTGTGCAATATCTTACCCCTCACATGGGTGATATATTATAATTCCACCGCCCATGAAAAATATCCATGGTCATGTTTAAGCCTTCAATTTCTTCATCTTTAATTTTGATACCAATCGGATAATAGTTACTATCGATATCACATTGAACAGTCAGGC
>DATMXW010000180.1:0-56172 GCA_035561295.1 Methanospirillum sp.
AGTATAGTAATGATATTGGAAGGAGGAGAGAATATGTACAATACTGATGTTAGGAATCAGGGCTCGATGACGAAGGTCGTGAATAACTGTGGAAAAAAATGACGGCAATTCAGGCAGATCATCTTTTCAAAAAATTTGGGATCGTAACGGCAGTGAATGATATCAGCCTTACCGTACAAGAGGGAGAAATTTTTGGGTTTCTTGGGCCCAATGGAGCTGGAAAAACCACAACGATTCGGTTGCTTACCGGCGTTCTCACGCCTGATGAAGGAACTGTTCAGATCAATGATATCAATATTCACCGGCACCCCCTTCATGCCAAGATGCACATGGGTGTCATTCCGGAAAGCAGCACTGTCTATGGGGACCTTACCGCTAAACAGAACCTGGACCTGAGCGGGAAAATGTATGGCATGTCGAGGGCACTTCGGAATGAGAGAATTGATGAGGTTCTCTCGCAGCTGAATCTCTCCTCGAAAAGAGACGCTTTGGTTCGTAATCTCTCCAAAGGGATGAAACAGCGAGTGAGTATCGCGTGTGCCATCATCCATCGTCCTAGTGTTCTCTTCCTTGATGAACCGACCAGCGGCCTTGATGTACAGAGCCGAAGGCTCGTTATTGATACAATTCACCAGATGAATGAACAGGGGAGCACGATTTTTCTCACGACTCACAATATCGATGAGGCGAATATGCTCTGCCAAAAGGTCTGTATTATCAATAAAGGGAAGATCGTTGCACAGGATAGTCCCGAACGGCTTAAAAATATGTTCAGTACAACACAATCGGTTGAGGTCTCCTTTGATCGATCTGTTGAACCGGCCCTATTTGAAATGGAAGGAGTTTTACGGGTAGAACCCTGTGGTGATAAGTGGCGACTGTTTACCGATAACCCGGATCGCGTGCTCAAATGTATTGTCGGACGAGCAGAACGAGAGTCTATTGGGATTACCTCACTCATGACCTCCGGCCCAAGCCTTGAAGAAGCATTTGTACAGCTCACGGAGTGTGTATGATGGAGATTCCACTGTTTCTTCGTGGTATCCTCGTCATTACCGGGAAAAATATGAGGCTGTATTATACCAAGCCTCCAGTTCTGATGTTTGGACTCCTGTTCCCGCTTTTCATGTTTTTCGCATTCTTTGTTGGTCGGCATCTCGATCTGACTACATTTTTCCCGGCGTTTCTGGCAATGATGCTATTCTTTACTGCATCTTCAGTAGGCCCCCTGATTACTCCATGGGAGAAACGGGAGAAGACCTATGAACGGCTTCTCTCTTATCCGGTTACTCAGGATAGTATCATCCTGGGTGATATTACTGCAGGAGCTGTCTTTGGAATTGGTATCAGCCTTCTTGTATGGATTGCCAGTACAATATTTATTCCAGTCACTATTATGAACCCGGTATTATTTGTGCTCGCTTTCGTCCTTGGCACATTCTCCTGTGCCACTTTGGGTGTTCTTCTTGCATCACCGGCTTCCAATAGTCCCCCGAATGTGATGATCTTCTCTAACCTGATCCGGTTCCCCCTTATCTTTATCTCCGGTATATTTGTTCCCCTTGACCAGATGCAGGGTCTGGGTCTTACCCTTGCATACTGTTCCCCGCTCACCTATCTTGTTGATCTCTTCAATGAAGCTATGTCCGGAAGATCTGTTTTCCCACCGGGTATTGACTCCGGGGTGCTCATCGGTATCTCAATTGGATTTATCTTTCTTGCACGGATCATCCAAAAAAGGAATCTCATGAAAGGGTTGTAAAGACCGACTAAAAAATGAAATTTAACTACGGATAACCTCCCAACGTCCATGACAGAACACGCCAATCATACTGACATCAGACGGCTCAAAATTGCCCTCCTGATAACCGCCTTCTTTCTGCTTGTCGAGATTATCGGGGGATACCTCTCCGGCTCTCTTGCACTGATAAGTGATGCCGGACATATGTTCAGTGATCTTCTCTCCCTGATCCTCTCTCTTGGAGCCATGATCCTTGCAACCCGGGTTGCGACAAAAGAGAAGACCTATGGCCTGCATCGGACCGAGATATTTGCTGCCTTCATCAACTCACTCCTGCTTATTGGTATAAGCGGGGTCATTATCTGGGAAGCATATCAGCGGCTTTTTGCTCCAACCCCTATCCAGAGCGGAATCATGATCATCGTCGCTATCGTTGGGCTTCTTGCCAATATCGCCATCATGTTCCTGCTCCATGGAAGTCATGATCTGAATATGCGCAGTGCATTTTTGCATGTTCTGGGGGATATGCTCTCATCTCTCGCGGTCATCGGTGCAGCAATCTGGATATCAGTCACCGGCCAGGTTATCATTGATCCGATCCTCTCCGGAATTATCGGGGTGATTATCGTTGGGTCGGCGCTTGGGATTCTCAGAGAGACGACTTCAGTCCTGCTCCAGTTCGCTCCCCGGTCTATCAGTTTTGATGAGGTTATTGCAGAAATAAAGAGTATTCCCGGGGTAGAGGATGTCCATCATCTTCATCTCTGGAGCCTCTGTTCCAACATTCATGTTCTTGACACCCATGTGTATTCCTGCACCTGGGATATGGATCAGATTGAAAAGATGAAACAGGAGATTAAGGGACGGCTCAAAAAATTCAATATTTTGTATTCGACCCTGGAGTTTGAGTGTGTAAGCTGTACGAACCGTTCTGTTGTCGAAGAGGTCCGTAGGCATCAGGATTGATCTCTTACCTCCTGACTTTTTTATTGATACACAAGGTATTCCAGGGCGATGGCTACTATGAATATGCCAACACCGGCAAGTGCGATTGGCAATGTGTAGTCTTTCACTACGGTTTTGATATCGTCCCCGGTTGTCCGCTGTACAAGCCAGAAGAATGGATCCGTTACGTAGGAGACAATGCACGACCCGGCACTGATGAGGAGGATGAGGGGGATTGGATGGATTTCACTGACAACCGCTGACCCGGCAAGCACTTCGGCTGTGATCACTGCCGTTACCACCCGGGATCCCTGAGCCGTCTCAATCAGAGCTGCCAGAATGAACGGGACAAGAATGATAGGAATCAGATGTGTGAGATTTTCGAGGGCTATTTGGGCAAATCCACTCTTTACAATTACAAACCCAAGTGCCCCTGCGCCACAGATGTCAAAGATGATCAGGCCGGCGTGTTTTGCTCCCTGCGATAACCCTGGCGCCCGTACGGATGAAGGTGCGAGAGCAATTGCGGTTCCTGCCCCAACAAGCATGATGAAGTTGATCATGCTCGAGTGAGACAGGTGCAGGAGAAGAAATGCGATCGGTATTGAGATCAATATTGCAATAAACGGGGTCCATGCCCTCCAATGAATTCCCTGCAGGCTCGATGTCCTAACTCCTGGAATCTCCGGTTCTGTCTTTTCAATGGTTGTTCTCATCGGAATTGTGACATCCGGATACACGAACCTGAAGTACAGGAGTATTCCTCCGAGGATAAGGAGCGAGAGGGGGATGGATATGGCATCAAAGAGGAGCGGGCTCATTCCGCCAGAGAAGGCATCATAGAGTGGAATGACAACAGGTGTGGGGTACACAAGGGCATAAGAGATGATTCCCCCGACCGCTGCCAGATAGAGAAGCACGTTCCGCTTTCTGATATCTTTCTCCAGGCTGTCAAGTATTGGGCTTAACATAATAAACCCGGTGATACAGCAGGTGATCGGGACTGACAACAGATATCCTGATACTCCTGCAATTACTGGTGGATTTTTTACGAATCGTCTGATATCGGCAACGAGCTCTTCGATAAGATGCTGTTCCTGCAGGAGTTTTGCGATAACTGCTCCACACAGGATGATGATGCCAAATGCTGAAAACACCTTGCTGATACCAGCGATGATCCCCTGCATTGTTGCATCCGGGGTCATCCCGGTAAGGAGTCCGAAGAGTGCTGCACCGCCAATCAGGGTAAAAAACGGGGATATCCTATACCACAGACTGATTATGGTGATTAGGACGAGTGTGATCACAAACGCGATGAGGGGATCCATTATGTATTATCTTAGGACGCAGGGGGAAAAATTGTTGGGAAGATTCAGCAGCATCTCACAATAAGAGTAAACACCGTTCCGTGTATTCCGTTAAGAGTTTTTTATCTCTTCGATCATGGTTTTGAATTGTTCGCTGGATATTTCCCCTTTCGCATATCGTTCTTTCAGGATATCTGTAGGAATCCTCCCTTCTGATATTGGTTTTTGGGAGTTAGTTTCCCGTATGATGACATAGAGGATCAGGAACAGGATATTCACCATGGGAATGAGTATCATAATCCCCCAGAGCAGACCGTTCATTCCGCGTTTATTCGCATCCAGGTAGACAAGATATGCGATGATCAGGAATAGGATAATCCAGAAAAGCATCATCAGGCCTCCGAAAAAGGGGAAGCCAAACCCTCCCATATGGTTCATCATGTATGGCATATGGGAGAGAAGGGACAGGGATCCACATATGTTTTCTGGTAAATGGGAATTTTCATGTGTTCCTCATGCAAGAATAGGTATAATCTGTTATGTTCTATGATGATCAGGTCAAATCTCCGGAATTCATCCGGTGAGATCACAATAGTGGAATAATATGAAGCAAGTAATGGGCATAGCAATCCTGGCACTATTGGTACTGATTCTCCCGATGTTCTCAGTATCAGCAGCGGTATCATGTCACAGCCCCACTCCGGAGATCTCCACGTCTACCGTTTCGTCTTCTGGTGCTCTATCACCCTGTGGGGTGTTAGACTGTCTGTGTGGTTGCATTACTGGAAAGAGTTGTTGTTGTCAGAACAAGGGAAGGTGCACCTGGATGATCTCCTGTGCCAGAATGGGTACGATGTCCTTTTGAAGGATGGGCTAACCTGGTCATACATACCCCATTACCCTGATGATATACTTCTCCCAATTCTGATTATTCTCCTTTTTGGGAGAAGATCACCGGAGCCGCTCCCTGACTATTCCAGTCAGGATATCAATCTCATCAAACCGTGGGTCTTCCATCCCGGCTTTTGTAATGCCATAGTCGGTTGCGATCAGGTGAATATTTGGATCGTATCCCTGCTCCTGCACCTTTTTTACTCCGCAGCACTCGCTGCACCCGTCAAGCACAACAATACAATCAGCCTGAACGAGTACATCAAGCAGCCTCTTTGGATCACTCCGGACAGAAAGACAGAGTTCTATCAGACCCGGATATCGCCGGATAAGCATCTCCCCGGCTTTTGTTGTGAGTTTACCGGTATTTGATATGCCGGAACAGGTGATCAGGGTGATACCGGAATCATCAAACATATGGCCAAAATGGGTTAGATCAGGAGCATTTCCCGCTGCATCCACATCCCCCGGACGAAGTCTTCTTTTCTGATCCGGAGTCCCCCTGTTTTCCCTCTCCTTTCCAGGTGGCCGATACGATTGCTTCGACCTGCTCTGAGGTGAACGTCCTGTCTGTGGAATTTTTTTCGATACCGAGATCTGTAATAACCAGATGCTGGTGGACTGTAGATCCGGCCTGCTCCACGATCTTTTTTGCACAGTTCATGCCACATCCGTCAATGGCGACAATCTCATCTACCCCTCTTACCCGCTCGGCAAGAGATTCTGAACCTGATGCCAACAGGGCGGTGCAGACAAACGCCCCATATCCCTCATCAGAGAGCTGAATGGCTACCTGGTTTGAGATCTGTCCGGTGTTAGCCTGTCCTGCACATGGAAAGATGACCCTGGATTTATCTCCTCCATTACAACTGCATGGAGACTGTGGGGTCATTATGTTCCCTCCTTCAGAATCTCAATCAGTTCACTCACGGTT
The DNA here is from genome assembly GCA_035561295.1 of Methanospirillum sp. Taxonomy (GTDB): domain Archaea; phylum Halobacteriota; class Methanomicrobia; order Methanomicrobiales; family Methanospirillaceae; genus Methanospirillum. The sequence continues at coordinate 5,819 of DATMXW010000180.1, forward strand.
GGAACCCTTCCTGCGACCCGCTCTTCTCCATCCACAAAAAGAGCCGGGGTCATCAGAACACCCCGGGTCACAATCTCGTTCAGCTCCTCTACTTTCACGACCTCAGCCTGTAGGCCTGCTTTCTTTACTGCTTCAGCCACGTTGTCATACATTCGTTTGCATTTTGTACATCCGCTTCCAAGCACTTCGATCTTCATTATTTTACCTTAATTTGAATTTCTCTGATATTCATCGTTCGTTCGGTTTCAGGGGTGGAGTGACCACCTGTTTAATCACCAGACTCCCACTTCAACTCCTTTAGACTATCCCATCATCCAATTGAAGAGATACCCCGTGCATATGATCCCGGTTCCAACAACCCCAATAAATATCGCGAGAAGGCGGGGTTTGAGGACTTTTCTGAGTAGAATCATCTCAGGGATGGAGAGTGCGGTCACGGCCATCATGAAGGCAAGTGCTGTCCCCATCGCAACCCCGGCACGGGTCAGTTCTGATACGAGTGGGATAACTCCGGCTGCATTGCTATACAGTGGGATTCCGATGAGAACTGCCACAATAACCGCAAATGGATTATCCTTCCCTGCATAAGCGGCCAATGCTCCGGCGGGAACCCATCCGTGCATCAGGGCACCGATACCGATACCGATCACTACATACAGCCAGATTCGCTTGATAATGTCAAGTGTTTCGGTCCAGGATTCCTGAAATCGCTCTGCATAGGTTGGTTCATATGCCGACTTTCTGGATTGACTGACCTTCACCTGATATACATACTCTTCGACAAACCGTTCAAGTTTCATTCTGCCGATAACGAGACCTGCGACGATGGCGATTACTTCCCCGGACACGATATACGTGAGGGCAATCTCCCAGCCGAAGAGCCCATACAGCATAACTAAGGCGACTTCATTCACCATCGGCGCTGCTATCAGGTACGTGAAGGTAACTCCTAGCGGGATGCCGGCTTCCACAAATCCAATGAAGAGCGGGACTGCTGAACATGAGCAGAACGGGGTGATGATTCCAAGCAGAGCGGCCAGTATATGACCGATGAAAGTAGATCCTTTTCGCTCTGCCAGCCAGGCACGGGTCTTTTCAGGTGAGAAGAATGACCTGAGGAAAGTAACGACGTACACGATCACCAGGAGCAGGATGAAGATCTTCACCGTATCGTAGAGGAAGAAGTTTAGAGAACTTCCAGCCGGACTTGCTGGACTGAGCCCTAGAAGGGTATAGACGATCCAGTCTGCAGCTGATTGTACTATCTCAAATACCATGATTTACCCTTGTTATTAATCGGTTTGATCGGATATGGCCCGGTCATGATAGATTATTCATTTGATACACGCCAATTACTCCTTTCAAATATGAGTAATTCGGTAGGAATCCCGTTCACGAGAACCATACGGATCAGTCGCAGGATACCTGTCTGACAACAGGGAATATCCTTACTCACGATTATCATTTCAACTATTATTGAAGTGTCGGGAAAGCTATTTAATATTGCGCATTTCGTGATGATTGCACTCCTGATATGTCCTGAATCATATTCAGGAAAATCTGAAGTCGGTCACCAGGGTTATCTCCCTCCCTGCAGAATGGTATGATATGTCAGATATATTTGGAGGTCTGTTCCCTGTTTATTTTATTGCTGCTATGGGTGTTCTCATCCTCATCATGATGGGCTTTTGTTTTCTGATGATGCAGGGAGCGAGGAGATGGATGGGCTGCAGGAATCAGGGGGACAACCAGTGTCTGTGCTGCAGATGGATGCGGGAGCGAGATTCATGAACGTATCTGATAATCCAGTCAGTCCTTCTTCCCCGCCATCCGGCCCGATTGTCCTTGCGACCTGCTCTGGTGTCTGCAATGTCGGGCAACTTACAACACAGGCTGCGATGCAGATTATTCGCCGTTCTCCCGGTAAATATCGCTGGATGAAGGTTGAGAAAGGGAAACGGGTAAAAATGGTATCACCGTCTGATACTGTCTGGGCGATTGTCGGGTGTGGGGACCGGTGTGCCTGTAGAGAACTTGATCGATCAAAGATCGCATATGAGAAGACCGTCATCGCAACGGATCTGGGTATTATCCGCGATATCAAGGCAGAAATCAAATTTACTGAGATAGATCGGTTCGCAGAGAAAATTATCCGGAAAGGCGAACCATACTAGAAAGCTCGTCTATGCATGTAGGGTGATTAGAGAGTACGCCTTCGAATAACCTGCATTAGGCTCCGATTATTCCCAGGCGTTATGATTGGTACGATATTTTTTAAAAATTGTGAAATTTATGGAATCATTTGCTTCAGGGTTTGCACGTGTTGATACCACTAACAACGCTCACTCATTTGTACATTATCTTGATCTGATTCATTCACTCCCCTTTTTTCAGAAGTGTAAAAACCAAAGTTATGAGAACCTCAATCTCTCCCTGGGGGACTCAGTACTTGAGATTGGGTGTGGAAACGGAGTTGATGCCAAAAACCTCGCTGAAAGAGTTGGGGAATCAGGAAAGGCCATTGGCATCGACATCAGCTCAACGATGGTCAGGGCAGCACGAGAAAGCACTCATACAACAACATATCCTCCTGAATTTATTCTCTGCGACGGGCAGCATCTTGCATTCCCTGATGCGAGTTTTCAGGCAGTTCGTTCTGATCGAGTGATCCAGCATACCAGAGATCCATTTGCCGTGATCAAAGAAATCGCCCGAGTGACCAAACCTGCAGGAAAAATTGTGGTTTTTGAACCTGACTGGGAAACATTTACCCTCTGGCCGGCAAATCGAGAGATCAGCAGAAAGGTTTTGACTTTTTGGTGTGATAGTATCCCGTCAGGCTGGGTCGGTCGTTCCTTATATGGAGCTTTTTCTGCAGCAGGCCTTGTAGGGATTAAAGTTCAGCCCATAACATTAACAATAACAGATCTGGCGGTAGCCAGGAAAATTTTCGACCTTGAGACGACTTTTTCTGAAGCGGTAAAGAAGGGACTCGTTGAATCGATAGAGGCTACGAATTGGGAAGATAACCTGGTTCAGGCAGATTTACAGGGACAATTTTTTAGTTCTCTGACCTTTTTCATGGTTATGGGAAATAAGCAATCCTGATTTTTCGATGCAGGAGGGGGTTTTCTGATCTTCACCATCACCGAGGGTTGACTATTTTTTTAAGTTCTGGTGATAATATGGTATTTTTACCTGCTGTACCTGAACTATGGAAGTATGTTCAAGATTGCCAATAATGCATGGGACATGTTTCAAAAAACGAACTATACAGTACCTTTTTATCAGTTCAAAATTAATTGAATAAACGAGCATAAGGTATGAGAATCCTCACCGAACGCCAATCCAGAAATACAAGGACTTTTCATACTGGTACTCATACTCTTTGAACCATTATCATCATTTCAGGTAAAGTCATGAATCAACCAGCATCAGGGAAATTCTTTGGGGTGCGGATTGTCGCATCCCTGATCCTCTGTCTCGTCTACAATGGAATTCTCATCGGTGGAGTAACTGCCGAGGAGACAAATAGTTCAGCCGGGATTACCCAGGTTGAAGTATATCACTTCCATCCGACAAACGGATGTTATACCTGCACCACCATCGGGAACTATGCTGAAGAGTTAATAAAAAAGTCATACCCGGCTGAACTCGAAAGCAAGAAGATTGTTTTTGACCATATCAATTTCCAGGAATCCAAGAACGCTGATCTGGTCAATAAGTTCGGGGTAACCGGCTCCTCACTGATGATCGGGGTAACCAATGGAACCGGGTTCCATAAAGAAGAAAATACCAAGGTCTGGTATAAGGTTGGAAACAAGGACGAATTTATGACCTACCTGAAAGATCTTCTTGACAAAAGGTTGGCCGGATCATTAGAGGAGTAATTTTCATAACATTAAAATACATTCATTTGTAGGTGAGATATGTATAATTCAGGTTTGCGAATAATTTTTCTCTGTTTTCTCTGCATCCTAGCCGTATTCATCTCATCTGCCAGTGCTGAGGTGTATCTGAAGAACGGGTCTACGATTCCGGATGGAACACCTGCAGAGATCCTCATTCAGGAGATTCAGGCATCCAATGAACCAATATCTAGTGCATTCTTCTATAATACCCATTGTGGTGCCTGTCATGAAGCTCGGTCCTATCTGACCGATCTTGCTCAGATTCATCCGGAAATCTACCCTCTCAGTTATGACCTCTTTAATAATACGACCAATGGCAAGTTGTTTGATCAGGCGAAACTGACGTATAACCGGGAGCATATATCCTATCCAGTCATTTTCATCGGCCCAATAGTCTTAGAAGGAAATGAAGCAATCTCTGCGTACTTTGAACCTCTTGCTCTGGCAGTCCAGAAGAAACAGAAGAATCCTGTTTCTGGATTCTTATCTGGTATCACCGGGCTGACATCCGGTGGATCGTTTGAGATTGGTATTCCTCTCATTCTTGGAGCCGGGCTACTTGATGGGATAAACCCCTGTGCGTTTGCAGTTCTCGTTTTTCTGCTGACCTATCTGCTCTCTCTTAACAATCGTCGACGTGTCCTCCTGGTAGGGCTGGTCTATACCGCAGCTGTTTTTATCTTTTATTTCCTCTCCGGGGTCGGAATATTCACCCTTGTACAGACAACAGGCCTCGTTAGTGGATTTTCCTTCATTGCCGGGATCGTTGCTCTGATCTTTGCCATGATAATGATCAAGGACGCTCTCTTTCCTGGAATAGGGCCAAGCCTTGCAATTCCTGAATCCAGAAAGGAAACGATTCACCGGTTCGTTGAAAAATCTTCGATTCCCGCAGCGTTCATCCTCGGAATTCTGGTCGGAATGTTTGAACTTCCCTGCACCGGTGGAATATACCTCTCGATCATCTCGATGATATCACTCAAGACAAATCTGATTGGCGGCCTGTGGTATCTGTTTATATATAATCTTGCGTTCATCTTCCCGCTTCTGGTTATAATTGCTCTTATCTACTGGGGTATTCCACCTGAACGGGTCAATGAATGGAGGATTGATCAGAGGAGATCTCTGCGTCTGATCATCGGTTTGATTATGCTGATCTTTGCAGTTATGATCTTACGTGAGGTCCTGATATGATCATGTTCCTTCTCTACGAACATATCCTGAAAAACCAGGTACAATTCTTCAATGCTGATGTACAATCCCCTCATGAATTATCTGAAAGAAGTAATCGATCTACGGATTGCAGGTAACCTCTCGTGACAGACCTGATGAGTTTCATGGAGGCGATGGGGACCAGTGACATCCCTCTTGTGGCTGCGTTCTTTATCGGACTGATGATGGCAATCAGTCCCTGCCCGATGGCAACGAACATCACCGCAATTGCATACGTATCCCGCAAGATAGGAGATAGCAGATATACCATTCTTGTGGGGCTGCTCTACAGTCTTGGGAGGATGTTTGTGTATGTTGCGATCGCTGCTTTGATTGTGCTTTGTGGCCTGAATGTTCAGTCGATCGCCCTGTTTCTTCAGGAGTACGGTGACCTTCTGCTCGGTCCGATTCTCCTGATCTGCGGTATCCTGATGCTCGAGATCATCCCGCTGACCTTTGGGTTTGAGCATGTTGGTCTTCAGGAACTCAAAGGGCGGGTATCTCAAAAGTTGTCAGATCAGGGGCTGCTGGGAAGTTTTTTCCTGGGCATCCTCTTTGCCCTGAGTTTCTGTCCCTTCAGCGCTGTTCTGTTCTTTGGGATGCTTGTTCCTCTCGCTCTGAGTACGCAGGATCCTATCGGAGTTCCCCTGGCATTCGGATTGGCAACTGGTCTGCCTGTGCTTCTCTTCTCGGTGCTCCTCGTAACCGGCGTAAACCGATGCAGTTCATTTTTCGGAAAGGTGCAGACTGCTGAGATCTGGTTCAGAAGAATAGTGGGGTGTGTGTTTATCGTGGTAGGTTTGTATTTTACTGCGTTGCGCTTCATCGGATGATTTTTTTATGTTTCAAACTATTGTATTGATGGTTTTGAGATTCTCTACTTTCAACCCGATTATTTCATCTCTCAATTATCAAGAAATTTGATCAGAAGATGAAACTATCCCTTTAACCTGATATTGACCTTCACCAGTATGAACATGACTGGGACCTTGATAAGAACACCGACGACTGTAGCTTGGGATGTACCTGATGAGATCCCAAAGAGGATAGTTGCTGTTGAATCTCGACTTTAGTCCTACAAACCTGATGATGGAGCGGTGGAAGCCGTAACCCCGTTTGGCGTCTGTAGCTCTCTGTCCCAGATAAACTGGTTGACCGGTTGATGAGAACTACCATTTGTGATAATATGTGATGGGTGGGATATCTCACACTCCCCGATATGCACCACTCTGTATTGATAACCTTTGAATTAGTAAGTATTGTTCAGAGCTGGGCATGCACTCCCGGTATCTATTCCATACCATCTTTTCTTCAGATATAACGCAACATTTACAAGACTGATGAGTACCGGAACCTCTACGAGTGGGCCGATCACAGTTGCAAAGGCTACTGGTGAGGCGATACCAAATACCGCAATTGCAACGGCAATGGCTAATTCAAAGTTGTTAGATGCTGCAGTGAATGAAAGCGTTGTTGATTTCTGATAATCAACACCCGCTTTCCAGCACATCCAGAATGTCGCCATGAACATAATCAGGAAGTAACAGGTGAGGGGGATGGCTACTCTGAATACATCAAAAGGTACAGAGATGATATATTCACCTTTGAGCGAGAACATGACGATAATGGTAAAGAGCAGAGCGATAAGGGTGAGTGGAGATATTTTGGGAATGAAAACTCTTTCATACCAGGATCTTCCCTTTATCCTGATCAAGGTAATCCGGCTGACCAGACCGGCAAGGAACGGGATACCAAGGTAAATAAAAACGCTGATTGCAATCTCTCCCATGGTAATAGATATGGAACTTCCTCCGATTCCAAAGATTGGTGGCAGGACGGTGATAAATATCCATGCATACAATGAAAAGAACAGGACCTGAAAGATGGAGTTCAGCCCGACAATCGCTGCACAATACTCACAATCACCTCCGGCAAGATCATTCCATACAATAACCATAGCAATGCAACGGGCAATCCCTACCAGAATAAGTCCGTACATGAGTAATGGCTGGTCCCGGAGGAAGAACATCGCAAGAAGAAACATCAGGATTGGGCCAATTATCCAGTTCTGGACCAGTGAGAGTCCAAGGATTTTTTTATTCTGAAATACCTGATGTATCTCTTCATATCTGACCTTTGCAAGAGGTGGATACATCATCAGTATCAGGCCGATAGCGATAGGAATTGAGGTTGTTCCAATGGAAAACCCGGTTATGAATGCCGGAGCTGCCGGTGCACAGTACCCTATGGCAATTCCGATTATCATCGCCAGGAATATCCAGAGGGTAAGATAGGTATCCAGGAAAGATAGTTGTTTATTAGTGGACATTGGTATTCTCCAATAATTAGTTTCACAATTGCGATGCAACTCAGTATTAATTGAAATACTGTATATACTTATGGGAGGGTACTTGTGAAGATCGGAGTCGTAAGTGATGGACAATATGGGGAACGGGCTTTTGAGCAGATCAGAAAAAGGTTTGATACTGAATGGATTCTTGTTCCCTTTCCTTCTTCTCCATTAGTTGATGATCTCGAACTGACGATTCCTGATTGTGATCTCTATATATCCTATATCCGCCACCCTGATGTTGCGATGGAGCTGGTCAGGATCGGGGTCCCGGTTTTTCTCGGGGTAAATCTCGGACCAGGTTTCATTGCCCAGGCAAGAGAGTATAATCCGGCAGTGATCGGTCCGGAGACGATGTGTTCACCTATCCCCGATCTGAATTCAGGCCCCATGAATGAGTATGCAAAGGTTTTTGGCAGACCGGTCTTTCACCTGGTGATGGATGGGGACCGGGTGGTGTGGTGCAAGCCGATTCGGAGTTCTCCCTGTGGTTCAACTGATGCTGCAGCCCGTGAACTAAATGGTCAGATACTGAATCAGGAGACCCTGAACCGGTTTGCTCTGACCATCTGTTACCATTGCCGTGCTCCCCGGTTCGGAAAGACCTGCGACAAGGAGAAAGCCGGGTTGATTCACCTGGAAGCGCTCATATCGGCAGTGAAGGGAGTAAATCCCGAGTTATGGGGAGAGTTGATTCAGATCATTGAGAAGATTGGATGCACGCTCGATTCAGCATAACCCCTGCCATTCCAAAAAGGGTCCGTGTTCTATTGGTTTATGAAGAAGCAGCCGGACCCTCTTCTCTGAACAGCCAGTTCCGGTAGATAAGGGGAGTGATTAACGTGGTCAGGAGAGCCATCATGACCAGGGTCACATACACACTCTGATCAATGACTCCTTCCTGCAGACCAATGAGGGCTACAATCATGGCAACTTCCCCTCTGGGTGCCATCCCAAACCCCACGATGAGAGAATCATTCCTGGACATACCACAGAGATATGCAGGAATTCCACATCCGATTACTTTCGTAATAATCGCAACCACCGTGAGCACGATCACAAATACTATGATCTCAGAAGTCAAAGCATGCAGATCGGCGATGATTCCAAGCGATACGAAGAAGATTGATGCAAAGATGATCTGCAGATAATCTGCACCTTCTTTCAGATTTTTACTCTGCTGAAGAATCACTCCTGAAAAAGAAACCCCGGCGATAAATGCACCAACTATCGCTGACAATCCTACCAGTTCTGCAACCATAGCATAGAAAAATGCCATCATCATCGCAAAGATAAAGGTAAACTCAGGGAATCTTCCGGCAAATTCAGTATGATCCACTTTTTCAATCAGCCTGCAGATAAGAAGAATCCCGACTGCAGCTCCGATGATGATAAACAAAAGCGCCTTTATTGCAAGAGCAGCGATTCCAAAGGCCGATACTGTACCGGCAATAATGTCAGAACTGATCGCAAGCGCAAGAAGACTGAGAATATCATCAATGACCGCCGCCCCGATGATCGCTTTTGCTGCCTCAGTATCAAGCCGGTTGCATTCTCTCAGAACATTTGCAGTTATTGCGATACTGGTCGCAGTAAGGGCAGTTCCAATAAAGATGGATCCAGCCATAGAAAATCCGAAGAGTTCAGAGATCCCATATCCACCTATCCAGGGGATAATTACACCAATGAGTGCAATAATTCCGTTTTTTGGAACCATGATATCCAGCAGTCTGAATTCAAGTCCAATCACGAAGAGGAGGATAACCGCTCCAAGTCTGGCAAGGCTGCTGACAAAATCAGTATAGGCAATGAGATGGAGAGCACTGGGTCCGACCAGGATCCCGACAAGAATCAGGCCGACAACCGCAGACTGGTTGATCCGTGATGCTATCAGGTACCCGGCTAGAGCGACAAACAGAAGCAGGCTCATCTGAAATTCGGGTGATATTAATATTCCTTCCATAGTTTCTCCAAAGCCTGGTATCAGACCTGATCCAGGCCAGCCCAGTATACAGGTTCATGTTTGGATGTCACCATAGAAAAGGATGAACCTCTCAAAGATTCACCTTCAATCGGTGCTCACTTCGTATACCAATCATTAAAAGCCTGTAATGATCACACTAACCTGATTACTCAAACAGTAACGTGAAGATCATGACAAAAACGAACATTCCAGCAAAAGGAGCTATTATCCAGAGAGATATGGAGACGTTTTCGATCTCGCCCCACATACCGGGTGGCTTTGCTGATCCTGCCTTGCTCAGGAAAATTGCCGATGTGGCTGAGAAATATGGGGCTAAATTCGTGAAACTCACTGGTGCACAGCGCATTGCCATCATTGGCATCCATGAAGAAGATCTGGATAATGCCTGGGCTGAGTTTACTGACAGTTCAAAGGCGATTGGTCTGACTATCAGGAGCATTCAGATGTGTCCTGGCACAAGAGCCTGCAAAAAGGCTAAACAGGACAGTCCTGGTCTGGGCTTTGCTCTTGACAAAGAGTTTTACGGGAAACCGGCACCTGCAAAATTCAAGATGGGTGTTTCTGGGTGCTCCAATTGCTGTAGTGATTCCTGGATGAAGGATATCGGGTTTTTTGGTACCGACGACGGATTTAATGTGGTTGTTGGTGGCAAGGGTGGCGGAACACCAAAACCTGGCAGAAAACTCGTTGATGGGCTGACTGAAGATCAGGCTGTAGCACTGGCCGGGAAGATTATCGGGTTCTACCGGGAGAATGGAGAGGCACCTGAACGTCTGGGTGCAACCATAGAACGGATCGGTTTTGATACGTTTGTAAAAGCAGTTCTATAAGGTTCTCTCCTCTTTTGGTCCACGAATCGGTTTTACGGATATTGTGAAGATCGGGTGCAGGCCATCCCAATGTTCCCCTCACTATCAGGCGTATGCAGTACCTACATCAAATGCGGAATCTGAATACTTTTTATTCTGCTTCCCTGTGTTACCAAATTTTCCATCCGGCAGCACCGCTGAAACAGAGAGGTTAATCGACCTCTGCTCTGTTGAATCCACTTTTGCGTTATGAAAATCATGCCCATCGTCACCAGCATACGAATGATCACTACTCCGGTGATAAAGATGGACAGTATTCCACCCAACTGGATTATCGATGTCATCATTCTTCCTCTCTGCTTTTGTGTATGAGCATGTCAAAAAAAGTGTGAATTATTTAATTGTATGCTTATTGCACAATCATGTTCATCATCTGTTACTCTACATCTCAAGTCTGGTAACAACCCCGTGGACCCGGTCTGATGGAAGCCGGTAATACTGAACAAATGAAGGGGAGAGACGCTTTATGACTGCATAGACCTTCCAGATAAGGTTATTTGTTACAATCTCTTCCATGCCGTAAAACACGGTTGTCTCTTCTATCCCAAGTTGTCTCATGATTGTGAGAATATGGATTACCTGCATATACCCGTAGTGGATAGACAGATACCTAATCCCTGGGCGGATCTCCTGTAATTTCCAATTTATGCCATATGCTTCTTCTTTTGGCAGCACTGAGATGATGACATTATCTTTGTATACAATGCCATGGATAAACATCGTCCGAGTCATATACGCAGGAATATGATCCAGGGACTGGGCGAAAAATATTGCCGTACCAGGCAGTTTGGGATAATGGGTGAACCGCTCCTCAAATTTCTTTAAAAATAATTCGCGATTCATGGGATTGAGACCACGATATAGCCTCTTCTGCCCCTCGGTGAATATAACAAAGACGGAGAACGGAATTGCGGCAATGACCAGTGACCAGTATCCTCCGACTGGTATCTTGTGTAGCAGTGAGAAGAAGAAGAGCAGGTCTACAGCGGTTACGAAGAGTGAAAGGATGATGGCAAGTCTCTCTTTCCGAATCCAGAAGATGGTACTCATCAAAACACCGGTGATAAGCATCGTACCACTGACTGCAATACCATATGCTGCGGCAAGACGTTCTGACGAGCCAAATATGAGGAGCATGAAGATGACTGCGATACAGAGTCCCCAGTTCACCGGATTGATATAGATCTGGGTTTGTAGTTCTGATGAGGTATAATCAATGGGGAGCCGGGGAAGGAGATGGGTGTTGATTCCCTGATAGATGACTGAGAATATCCCGCTGATGACCGCCTGTGAAGCGATAACGGTTGCAAGTACGGTCAGAATCAGGAAGGGAATATAGAGAATCTCTGCTTCAGAGATGATCATCCCGAAGAACGGGTTCGGTACCGGACCGCTACGGATGAGAAATGCCCCTTGTCCAAGATAAACGAGTGTCAATGCTGCGAAGACGATAAGCCATGCCCACCGGATCGGCTCTCTGCCCAGGTGGCCCATATCAGCAAAGAGTGCTTCTCCTCCGGTTGCACAAAGAATGATGAGTGAGAGGGAGAGGAAGGCCTGATCAGGATCAGTCATGATAAAGGAGAGGGCATAGGTTGGACTGAGAGCCAGAATAATTTCAGGGCTTCTGATAATCGATACCAGGCCGAAGACTGAAAGGGAGATGAACCAGATGATCATCACCGGCCCGAAGGTTATTCCTACTTTGTCTGTTCCCCGCTTCTGGAACCAGAAGAGGAGGATAGTGATGAGAATTGCAAGCAGAACCAGGTACCCTTCTGCAACCCCGGCTCCTCCCGGAATCAGGCGGATACCCTCCACTGCAGAGAGTATACTGATTGCCGGGGTTATCACACAATCGCCGATCATCAGGGAGACACCGGCAAAGGTGACAATCGTCACTGCAATGGCGCCATATCTGCTCTTAATCAGGGGGAGAAGAAGTTCTTTGAGTACTATGGTCCCCCCTTCCCCTTTATTGGAGAGACGCATGGCGAGGATGGCATACTGGAGCGTGACCAGGATGAGCAGAGTCCAGAAGATGAGAGAAATGGTGCCGAATATATGGGCATTAGTGGGTTTTACAACCAGGTAAAGGACTGCCAGGGTGTATATCGGGCTCGTACCGATATCTCCGAATACCAGGCCAATTGATTTTAGAATTGATGACAGTGGCGGGTGTGCAATCATATCGAGGGTACTCTATTTCTATTAGGGTTGTAAAATGGTTGTGGGATCATAAATGTAAGGGAGAATTCTCAGTTTGGTATTCTCTCTTCAATATATAATCTAAATTCTGGTCCTGATGATCATCTGGATAGCTCTGGTATCATCCCAGAGGATCTCTCCTATCCAGAGGTCAGCATTCAGGGTCCCACTATTCCCGTGAACAATTCTGATATCGATAAGTTCTACCCTGGCCCCCTCAATTGCCTGGTTTATCGTCGTTGTAATTCTCTCCCGATCTGCAGGTTCAAAGAGTTCAAGACAACTGTTCATTTCTGGTACCTTCCCGGTCCTTCTACACAGTTCAAGACCGGAAGGGTTGATGTACTGTATTTCCTGGTCTTTTAGGATAATCACTGCATCAGGTGACCACTCGATCATGTTCTGATACCGCTCTTCACTAATATGGAGAATTTTTTCCCGTTTCTTATATTGTTCTATCATCAGAGCGGATAATGCCAGCATTCCAGCAAAGAATACCCGGTTGATGATAGCATAGGTCTCTGACATATCCCGGGGTGAGATGAAGAAACTGACACCGATAAGAAGGATAGCAGAGCCTCCAACAATAAATGCTCCATACTGCCAGCGCAGGTAGAGTGTCAGGAAGAGTGGGATGAAGTAGAGGATCCAGGTCATCAGGCCGAGAGGGGTGGTGATATCAGAGTAGAAGACGAGGATGATAATGATGCCTATCAGGGAGAGAACCTGTAATTGGTTCTCCTCTTGTGGATGGGTATCTGATACGGGTGTCATGATATCAACTCAATCGGCGAAGATATATACCTGATGATGCCATTCTGGTCCAAATTCACCAGATGACCAATATACCTCAATTCGGTAGTTATCTGTCATATGGGTATGCTATTCACGCCTCCTCTGGTACCTGGTATCCATGATGAGGAGCAGCCAGTTCTGCTTTTAAGAATACTTCTTCTCGCAGGGTAACCATTTGGTTTGGAGATGGACGGGATATGATCTTATCCCGATAAAATCCGGGACAGATGGGTCATCCGTGGATCCGGATCACTGCGTCCTCCGATGACCTCCCCGATCGGGGTGAAGACTATCTCCCGCATCACTTCACCAGCCATAACTCCTGTTTTTCCCTGCATCAGACCAATAACTGCAGACACACCAAGTTTAGCAGCAAGCACCCTATCCCGTGCTGTCGGGCTCCCCCCCCGTTGTGTATGTCCAAGAACACACACCCTTGAATCCATACCAATCCGTTCACTTACTGTTTTTGAGAGAGCAAAACTACACCCTGGATGATCCCCTTCTGCCACTACCACGATGGCGTGGCGCTTTCCTCGCGCAAACATTCCTTTCAGTCGTTCACAGAGGTTATCCAGATCTTCCTGGTCACTATGGAGGACCAGGTGCTCAGCACCGCCGGCGACTCCACTTTCAAGTGCAATAAACCCGCTTGAATGCCCCATCACTTCAACAAAAAAGAGTCTTCCATGAGATATTGCCGTATCTCTGACCCGGTCGATCGACTCCAGGGCGATATTGACTGCAGTATCAAATCCGATTGAAAAATCTGTCCCCGGTATATCATTATCAATGGTCCCCGGAATCCCGATCACAGGTATGCCGGACTCCTGGAATAAGTGGTTTGCACCGCGAAAAGAGCCATCACCCCCAATGATGATAAGGCCCTGGATACCCCTTTTTCTCAGTTGATCAACTGCAATCCGTCTCCCCTCCAGGGTCATAAACTCTTCACTGCGGGATGTCCCAAGCACCGTCCCCCCCACATGAATAATATTTGCAATATCCAGCCTATTCAGAAGGTTCATCTCTCCGGCAATAAGTCCTGTATATCCGTTTTTGATACCGTACACTTCCATTCCATGGAACGTACCTCCCCGGTACACAGCTCGTATGCAGGCATTCATACCCGGGGCGTCTCCTCCTGAAGTAAGGACTCCTATTCGCTGTATTTTCTCTCCCATACTATAGACCATATCTGTCTGGTTTATGGTTAAGGATTATTGATGATACTATGATACCGCCCCTTCGATATCATGTATCCTGGTTTCTGTCATTCAGTTGAGCCATTACGCCCGGTATAACAAGTCTTGAAAAAAAGATACTCATCTTTAATCACTATCAGGCCAATCTATGATACGAAGGTTTATGGTTCAGGTCGAGACTTCTGTTGCCTCAGGGATGAAAAAGATAGATGAACAGGTTGCATCATGCACCTCACTGAGGAAATATCAGGATACGGCGTATTTTCTCCCGGTTACCTATGCTATCACCGGGTCGGCTGTGGACACATTGGCTGCAGCTCAGTCAGCGTACATGGCCACAAAGAAGAGTCCGCTGGTTGGCGCTGAAATACTGATGGCGGGCAGGGAGAAGGATGATGGTCCTCAATATACCGGGTTTATCGAGGACGCGGTTATCAGAAAACTCGGGTTCACTCTTGTCGATGGAAGTATCCTTGGCCTTGCCCTGATCGTTGGAAGTCCCAGGACTGCAGACTATGCTGCCGGAATCTGCCGGGAACTGCAAGAGAAACTTATGCTCACATTTCTCTCCGGGGGAGTTATCGAGACCTTGACTCAGGCAGGTGTAAAGGTTGGTCTTGATCTGCGGCTTGTTCCGCTAGGGAGGGATTCTCTTGGGGCTGTTCATTTCGCTGATATTCTCGCCAGGGTCGCCATGATGTTTGGTGGTGTCAGTGCTGGCGATGCCGGGCGTCTTGTCTCGTATGCATCTGAGCGGGCAAAAGCATTCGTGATCGTATTTCCTGATATGAATGATGAGGAGATCACCTTCATCGATGCACTCCGGGTTCTCGGGATACCGATCCTGCACATGGGAGGATATGAAGGAGAGAACTGGACAACGACAGTTCCCACTGACATTGTCAGAACCGGGATGGAGATGCGGGGGATCCGGGTCCAGGTCACCTCGATTCCGATTCCGATGGCCTGTTCTCCTGCCTTCGAAGGAAAAGCTATCCGAAAGGAGGAGATGTACGCCGAATTTGGGGGAAACCGTTCACCTGCATTCGAGCTCCTCAGGGTTCGGGATCCACAAGACGTCATTGATGGAAAGGTGACGGTCATCGGTCCTGAAATTGATACTATCGCAAAGAAATCAGCGACCCCACTCGGTATCATCGTTGAAGTCACCGGCACGGTGATGAAAAAAGAGTATGAACCTGTACTGGAGCGACGGATTCATAATTTTATAAACTATGGGGAGGGAAGCTGGCATTCAGCACAGCGGGACCTCATCTGGGTCAGGATTTCTGAGGAAGCTGTTGCCCATGGTCTGAAGATTGCTGATCTTGGAAAACTTCTGGCTGCAAAGTTCAGGATGGACTTTCCTACCCTTCTTGATGCGGTGCAGGTGACGATGATCACTGATCCAGAGGCGGTGCTCTCGGCAAAAAAAGAGGCACTTGAGATATATGCACAGCGTGATGAGCGGATAGCGGGGATGAAGGATGAGGATGTGGAGCTCTACTACTCATGTACTCTCTGCCAGACATTTGCCCCTAACCATGTCTGTGTCCTCACCCCTGAGCGTCCGGCTTTGTGTGGAGCGCTCACCTGGCTTGATGGCAGAACTGCCTATGAGATGTCTCCTGCGGGAGCCAACCAGCCGATAGAGAAAGGAATACTCATCAACCCGGAATCAGGGGAATATGAGGGGGTAAACCGGTTTGTCAGGCAGGCTTCACATGGAGAGATCGAGCGGTGTGTTCTCTATAGCATTATGGATGCACCGATGACCTGCTGCGGGTGCTTTGAAGCGCTTGCAATGATCCTTCCTGAAGCCAATGGGGTGATGATCGTAAGCAGAGAGTACAAAGGAGAAACCCCGTCAGGGATGACGTTCTCAACGCTTGCGGGAACTATCGGGGGTGGAGCACAATCCCCGGGGTTCATCGGGATATCTAAAGGATACATTCTTTCTGATCGGTTTCTGCAGGCAGAAGGGGGCATTGCCAGGATCGTCTGGATGCCCTCGGTCATCAAGGAAGAACTTGAGGGCCGTCTCAAAGCCAAGATCGACTCACATGGTCTTTCAGGTCTCTTTGAAAAGATCGCAGATGAGACCGTAACGACTGATATCGAGGGTCTTCTCACGTTTCTGACCTCTGTTGACCATCCCGCACTCACGATGCCCTCACTGCTGTAGGAGAAGTTATGAGTATTACCTATTCACCAGGATGGACCGCCTCGATTCGGGAGGTGGTGATTGGTGCTACTGCTGAAGAAGGAGGGACCCGGCGGGTCTCGTACCGGATTGGTGGGGAGACCGATCTTCCGTGTATCGGTTCAGGAAGAAAGCCTCTCATCGCGTTTGAGATCTGCGATGATCCTACGATCTGGCCCGATGTGGTCAGAAGTGCTTTCACGAAACTGACCGACGATGTTGCAACATGGGCACAGTATGTTGATATCGACCTGAATGTAGACCTGATTCGGCTGAACCTCACCTCGACTCGACGGCGAAACTTTTCCGGATATGATACGGTAACCCGGACCATACGCAATGTCCTTGCCGCAAGCAGCCTCCCTCTCATCGTTGAAGGAAGTGCAGATCCAGAGATTGACTCAGAAGTCTTTCAGCGGTGTGGGGAGGCAGGCGAGAAGGAACGACTGGTTCTCGGTACTGCCGAAGCTGCCCGGTACCGCAGTGTCGCCGCTGCAGCGATAGCATACGGACATGCTGTCATTGCCCAGTCCCCGATTGATGTCAATCTGTCAAAACAGCTCAATATCCTGCTCCGGGAAGCAGGTCTGCCTGATGATCGGATCATCATTGATCCATATACCGGAGCACTGGGATACGGATTTGAGTACACCTACTCAACGATGGAAAGGGTGCGGTTTGCTGCCCTGAAAGGTGATAGTGATCTGGCAATGCCGATGATCTGTGCTCCTTCTGATTCCCTGACCGTCAAGGAGGTACGGGCAGCGGTCCATAGTCATGAAGTTGCCATCTCCTGGGAGGTTGCAACCTCGATCGCGGCAGCTCTTGCCGGAGCCGCTATACTGGTTGTCCGTCATCCCGGATCAGTTCCAAAACTCAAAAAAGCCATTGATCAACTCTGGCCCGGACAGGGGGTGGCATGATGGCACTCAAAGCTCTTGATATCTATAAACTACTTCCGAAAAAGAACTGTAAAGAGTGCGGTGATCCCACCTGCCTCACCTTTGCCATGAAACTGGCACAGGGCAAAGCAGAACCTGATGCCTGCCCGTACCTCGAGGATGAGGCGAAGGCCATTCTGGGAGCTTCAACCCGTCCACCGATCCAGAAAGTGACCGTGGGGATGGGAACCAACTCGATCACCGTTGGTGAAGAGTTCGTCTTCTACCGCCATGAGAAGACCTTCTACCACCAGCCAGGGATCCTGTATGCGGTATCTGATACTGACCCTGATGATCGGATCAGGGAAGTGGTAAGGCTGCTTAAAAATTGCCGTCTTACCCGAATCGGTATTGATCTCCTTCTGAATGGTATCGCGATCTCCGCAGACTCGGGATCTCCGGAACGCTTTGCTGCGGCAATTACCGTTGCCACCGCGGACAATCCTGATCTTCCTCTGGTATTGATGGCATCTGACCCCGCTGCTATGCAGGCCGGTCTTGGTATCTGCGGAAATTATTTGCCACTCATCTGGGCTGCAGATGATCAGAATCTTGAAGAGTTCTGTATCCTTGCGAAAAAGTACGGAGCACCCCTTGTGGTCAGAGGAGATGATCTGGACCATATTGCCAGATCCGCAGGAGCATGTATAAAAAATGGTATCAGTCAGCTCATGCTTGATCTCTCAGGTCCTGAAGGTGAATTTGTCAAAAATTCAACGCTTGTCCGTCAGGTCGCTCTTGCGCGGACAGTTCCCGCCCTTGGATACCCGGTCCTGTATGATGTCCGGGATATTGGGTTTTCGGGTCTGATCTGCGGAATTGCCAAGTTTGCTTCGATCATTGTGACCAAGCCTCTTACCCGGATTGAGATGCAGGCAGTTCTGGTCATGCGGCAGAACATCTATACAGATCCCCAGAAGCCAATCCAGATGACTCCCGGTCTGTACCGGGTTGGAACACCGACCCGAAATGACCCGGTATTCCTCACGGTCAACTTTTCCCTCACCTACTTTACTCTGCAGGGGTATCTGGAAGCGACCCGGCGTTCGTGCTGGCTTCTCATTGTAGATACGGAAGGAATGTCAGTCCTGACCGCAGTTGCCGCAGGAAAACTCAGCGAGTCGGTGGTGAAAGACGGACTTGAAACGTTCAACGTGGCGTCTGAGGTGGATCATAAGACGCTCATCATCCCCGGGTATGCGTCACCCCTGTCAGGGAGAATTGAAGAGTCTACCGGCTGGAAGGTCATCGTAGGGCCTCGTGATGCAGCTGAGATTGCTGCTTTCATGGAAGAGGAGCTGAAATAACCGATGCCGATCGTCACCTTCCTCCCCGGATTCCGCAAAGTTGAGGTCTCGACCACCGAATCTCTCATGACCGGAGCACAACGGGCCGGTCTTTCAATCAATGCAGTCTGTGGTGGGATTGGCAAATGTGGGAAATGTGTTATGTTCCACAAATCCGGCAGGATTCGGTTTGATCATGATCTGTATAAAGAATTTTTCAGTCAGGAGGAGCGGGATGCCGGGGCAATCCTCTCCTGTGAAGCATTTCCTGATGATGACTGCCAGATCCTGGTACCTGAACGAACGCTGATCCAATCCCAGCAGATCCTGATGACCGTGGTCGGCCAGGCGATTGAGTTCAACCCCTCGATCCGTAAGTATTATGTGCACGTCACCCCTCCCACGCTGGCAACTCCTACGTCAGATCTCTACCGGCTCCTTGAGGCTATCTTTCATCAGGGTGGTCCTGATAGCAAACAGGTCTATGTACCTCTTGAGATCCTTCGCCGAATTCCCTCTATGCTCAGGGACAGTGGCTGGAAAGTGACTGCAACTATCGCCCGGCTGCCAGCCGGATACCGGATGATCGAGATCGATAAAGGTGATAGTTCGGCCCGTCTCTATGGGGCAGCGGTGGATCTCGGGACCACCACGATCGTGGCGTTTTTGCGGGATCTCACCACCGGTCAGGTTATCGGAACCGGATCCACCTATAACAAGCAGATCTCTTGTGGTGAAGATATCCTTTCACGGGTGAACTACAGCAAACGAAAAGGTCTCTCCCATCTTCAGGACCTTGCCGTGGAATCTATCAACATCGCCATCACCAGTGCTGCCAATGCAGCAGGAGTAGATCTGGATGATATCTGTGAAGTTGTGGTTGCAGGAAATACGATCATGTCACATATGCTCCTTGCTATCGATCCCTCGTATATGATAGAAGAGCCGTATGTACCGGTGGTTCGTCGTTCTCTGACAACATCTGCCGGGAAGATCGGCCTCTCCATCAAACCGGAAGGGGGGATTTTCATATTCCCTGCGGTGAGCGACTTCATCGGCGGAGACATCGTGGCTGATATCGTCGCTTCTGGCATGGCTGATAGTCCAGACATCTCTCTGATGATTGACATCGGAACAAATTTTGAGGTCGTTCTTGGGAACAACGAATGGATGTTCGCCTGTGCCGGAGCAGCCGGACCTGCTCTTGAAGGGGGGGAGGTGATGTTTGGTATGCGGGCCAATCCTGGTGCAATTGAGAAGGTTATCATCGATCCGGCCACGCTGGAGATTGAATATCACACGATAAACAACAAAAAACCGGTTGGGATCTGTGGTTCCGGCCTTATTGATCTGCTTGCTGAGCTCCTCCGTGCCTGTGTCATTGATCGGACCGGCAGGATAAATACTTCCATTCATCATCCCCGAATCAGGCAGGGAGGGTACTTCCCCGAGTATGTGGTAGCATGGAAGGATGAGACCGGAATTGGAAAGGATATTGTGGTGACCGAGAATGATATCAAGAACCTGATCATGAGTAAGGCTTCAACCCTTGCGGCTTGTATGGTGCTGCTGAACCAGGCCGGAATTACTCGTGAAGAGATTAAAACCCTCTATTTTGCTGGTGGGTTTGGTAATTATATCAATAAAGATAATGCCATCACGGTGGGTCTGATCCCTGAAGTTCCGGTGGATCGTATCATCAATCTGGGCAATGGAGCTGCGGAAGGTGCCAACATCGCCCTGATCAATCGGAAGAAACGTAAATTTATTGATGAAATTGTGTACCGGATCGGGTATATCGAGCTCAATGCAGAACCTACGTTTATGGATGAGTACACCAGGGGTACTTTTCTCCCCCATACGGATCTCTCACTCTTTCCGATGGTGGAAAGAAGTCTGGAATTGTGTCGGCTCCGTGCTGAGGTGCGATAATGGCAGGTTTTTTAACCTCTCCTCATAGTATTGCGTCAGGTGTTGGTTCTCTCCCTCATGGGGAGTCGGGTCTGGCGGTGGATGATGTTCTGCGGCTCTGCCCTGATATGCCCTATGCTCCAACACTCCCAAATATCAGCCCGTTTGAATCGATCATCTGGCATGACTCTGAGTTTCTTCCTGGCCGGGTTATCGAGGGGAACAAACTTTATGTGGACCGTTCGCGTGATTTTGCACAGGCCATGGAGCAGATCTATCTGGACTATATGGAGCAGAATATCGATCGCTACGCTGCATCACCAGAATACGGGGCCGGGTATTATACCCTCGCTGCCCGGGATCTCTCCTCGACCTGGTGTGTTAAGTGTCAGGTTACCGGACCGGTGACGTTCGGTCTGACGATCACCGATCAGGATCGCCGACCACTTGCATATGATGCCCAGTACTTTGATATGCTCTCCAAGATGCTGGCACTCCGTGCGAGATGGTATGAGTTACTCATGCAGAAGACCGGTGCACCTCAGACCCTGGTGGTGGTTGATGAACCGTATCTTGCGGCTCTTGGCTCATCGGTGATGCAGATTACGCCAGAGATGGTGGCTTCAGCTCTTGAAGATATATCATCACTCATTGAGGGAGGGATTGGCATCCATTGTTGCTCGAACACTGATTGGGGATACCTGATGTCCCTAAAGCCGGCAGTCATATCCTTGGATGCGTACGGGACCTCTCGCGAGTTTCTGTTATATCGTGACCAGATCAGATCATATCTGAAGGCAGGGGGAATTATTGCATGGGGGATCGTTCCAGCAGAACTGGACAAGTTCAATCTTGAGACAACAGAGACCCTCTGGCAGAGATATCTTTCTATTAGAGATGATTTACAGCCGGCTCTTGGGTATGAACTCTTTGATGCTCAGGCGATCATCACCCCGAGTTGCGGTCTTCGTCTTGCTGATGTTTCCGGTGCTGTCAGGATCATGGAGACTGTGGCTGATATCTCGTCCCGAGCTCGGGCTCTGTAAAAAAATCCCTTCTCTCGGGAATACCCGCCTCTTTGTATGTGAGATGGATATGGGGCATTTACCATGGTGATAGACGCCCCCTATCCATAATTATTGAGTTCGTCTTTCTCATCAGAGAACCCAAAAAACTCTAACCCCCTGTTGTTAGAAATTTTTATAGGTTCTTTGATCCCTCATCCTGCCACTTCTACCTGTACTATTAAATTCTTGTGATGATTATGTGCGGCCCCCCGGTCTCAGCACGCATCAGAATATTGAGATTACAGGGAAATATTTGCGTGCCCGCCTGCGTGCCTGTGAGCCTTAAATCGAACGGTCAAGCCTACTTTGCTAAAAAAGAGCCCAATCTGACCGTAAGCAGGTTCTCCTGCCATAGCAGGATTTATAACGATTTGTAATAATCTCTGTATGAACTATGTTACTCATCCCTTTTATTTTTGTGATAGCAGTCCTGTCTCTGGGTGTGGCAGCCTACTTTGCCAACCAGATCAGGAATGCTGATAAAGGTAACGACAAGATGCAGGAGGTTGCCGGTGCCATACGCGAAGGAGCCAACGCCTTCGTGCACCGGCAGTATACCACCATTGCAGTGATTGCGATCATCGTTGCGATCGTTATCTTTGTGGTCTTCACCTATGTTGGAAAGCCGGATCAGGCCTGGCACACCGCAGCCTCGTTCATCCTTGGGGCATTTCTGAGTGCCCTCTCCGGGATCATCGGGATGTTCATCTCGGTGAGAACTAACCTGGTCTCTGCCGCAGCAGTTGAGAAGACTCCTGCCAGATCGCTCATCGTTGCCCTGCGTGGCGGTGCGGTATCAGGACTTACCATCATCTCCCTCTCCCTGATTGGGATATCAGTCATCTTCTCCCTCTTTGGTGCAAACCCCCAGGAGACCCCGTACCTGATAGTCGGGTTTGGATTTGGTGCGTCATTTATTGCACTCTTTGCCCAGCTTGGTGGCGGTATCTACACCAAGGCAGCCGATGTCGGTGCAGATCTGGTGGGCAAGTTTGAGAAGGGTATCCCTGAAGACGACCCCCGCAATCCAGCAGTAGTTGCTGACCTGGTCGGTGACAATGTTGGTGACTGTGCCGGTCGTGGTGCTGATCTCTTTGAGTCCACCTCTGCAGAGAATATCGGAGCCATGATCCTCGGGGTGGCGCTCTTTCCGGTCTTTGGGATCGCTGGCATCCTCTTCCCGCTGCTCATCGGTGCTCTTGGGCTTATCGCCACGATCATTGGGATCTTCTCAGTCACTGAGAAGGATGCCCTGCATGAAGATCCGATGTACGCTCTGAACAAGGGATATTACGTGACCGCCATCATATCGGCGATATTTTTCTACTTCGCCGTGATGTATCTGCTCGGAAATATCTGGTTCTTCTATGCCGGTCTTGTAGGGATAGCGCTCTCGATCGTCTTCCTGAACGTCACGCTCTACTACACAGACGAGCGGTTCAGGCCGGTCCAGGAGATCGCCAAAGCCTCAACCGGTGGTCCGGCAATGAACATTATTGCCGGAATCAACGTTGCGTTTGAGACGACAGCGCTGGCCTCAGTCTCAATCTGTCTGGCCCTGCTCTTCTCATTCAAGCTTGGGGAGATGTCAGGTGTTCCCTTCGGTGGTCTGTACGGGACTGCGATTGCAACGATGGGGATGCTCGCTCCCTGTGCATATATCCTGGCAATGGACACCTTCGGTCCGATCGTGGACAATGCCGGTGGTATCGTGGAGATGAGCCACTCATCTGAGATCGCTCACCGGAATGTGGCAAAGCTCGACTCTGCCGGAAACACCACCAAAGCCCTGACCAAAGGGTATGCGGTCGGCAGTGCTGCACTCTCTGCATTCCTGCTCTTTACTGCATATATGACTGAGGTCTCAAATATTACCGGCAAGGAGTTCTCAGTTGTCAACCTTGCCAAGGTTGATGTCTTTGCCGGAGCTCTCCTCGGAGCAATGCTGGTCTTCCTCTTTGCTGCCTTTGCTATCCGGGGTGTCTCCCTGACTGCCCAGTATGTGATTGAAGAGGTTCGCAAACAGTTCAGAGAGAAGGACATCATGAGCGGAAAAGACAAGCCTGACTATGCCCGGTGTGTTGACATTACGACCAAGGGTGCACTCAAAAATATGATCCTCCCCGGATCGCTGGCTGTCGTCTTCCCGATCTGTGTCGGCGTCATCCTCAAGTTTGAGGCGATGGCTGCATTCCTGATGGTCGGAACGATCACCGGTCTCCTGATGGCACTGGTTCTGAACAATGGTGGCGGTGCCTGGGATAACGTCAAGAAGTACATCGAAGCCGGTGCACATGGTGGCAAGGGGAGTGAAGCTCACATGGCCGCTATTGTTGGTGACACGGTTGGTGATCCGTTCAAGGACACTGCCGGTCCATCACTGCACGTTCTGGTAAAACTGCTTGCGACCACCTCCCTGGTCCTGGCAGCCCTCTACATCTAATTTCCTCTTTTTTTTCTGGTCGTGTGATCAGCTGAGCAGTACTTTGATGAGTAATCAGGAAGTACACTTACACAATAATTACGAGTGGATTAAAATAATGGTATATCGGAAACAAAATTCCATTGATCCTGATACGAAGATTGTACTTCATGATCCTGGCCGATGTACCGGATGCCGGCAGTGTATGACTGCCTGCTCTTTTAAAAACTTTTATACCTATAATTACGATCTCTCGCTCTGCAGAGTCATTCCCGGTCCCAATGGGGAGTTTATCAGGGTTCATTGCCATCATTGTTCTGATCCCATGTGCCGGTCATCGTGTCCGGTTGGGGCAATTAGTAAAAATCCGGAGACCGGTTTTGTCAAAGTAGATAAAATGCGGTGCATCGGATGCAAATCATGTACTTGGGCCTGTCCACTCTCAATCCCCCAGATGCAGCGTGGTTTGAAAGCGATGACAAAGTGCGATCTCTGTGATGGGGATCCAAGTTGTATTAAGGTTTGTTCTGCCAAGGCGATACAGTTCGTCTTCAGAAGTGAAGATTCTGCGACCAGAAAGAAGGAGTGAGATGAAAGATATATTTCCCTGGCGACGGCCGGTAAAAGTTCCCCTTCCAACCGCGGTGAAACCTCAGCTTATCAGGCACTTCTCAATAGGGCTCCTCTATCCGATGACCGAGGAGATCATGGAATGCCGAATTAAGGCTGGTCTGGATCCTATCCCTCCGACTGCTCACCGGTATCCTGAGGCTGCAGAAGATATCAGGACCCTTATCAGGGCAATGAAGATAGACAAGAAGATTGGACTGGATCTTGATACTATGGAGTACCGGTATTAGATGACAGTAAATGGGACCGACTTACTCCATCCTCCTTCACCGGAATCGAAATACTCATTCTTCCTGGGGTGTGTCATGCCGGCTAAGATGCCGTGGGCAGAATCAGCAATTATAAAGACGTTGCCAAAACTGGGTATTGATCTTGAGTATCTGAAAAAAGGCGGCTGCTGCCCACGAGCCGGGGTCTGGATCTCAGTAGACAAACGGGTCTGGCTGACTTTGGCAGCGTACAATTTACTGCAGGCAGAGGGAGCTGGCAGGGATCTTATGGCATCATGCAATGGCTGCTATGTCACGTTATATGAGGCTAATAAACTCCTCAAGGAAGATCCTGATGAGCTGAAGATGGTGAATGAGTATCTGGCTACCACCAATACCCATTATGATGCCTCAATTCGTGTCCGTCATCTTCTTGAGGTATTATATGAGGAGGTGGGGATTGATCGGATCAGAGGATCAAAGAAGATTCCCATCAGGGTTGCGCTCCATCCCGGATGTCACATGCGTATCTTTGAAGACGGGCGTCTGGTCAGATATTTTACTGAACTGACCGAAGCTCTGGTTGATGAAGTGGTGCATTATGATACCGAACAGATGTGCTGCGGTCTGCAGGCAAATCTGGCTGACCGGGTATTTGCCACCTATGATCGCGCTAAAAAGAAGTTCGAGTCTATCAAAGCCCTCAACGTCGATGCCCTGGTTATCGTCTGTTCAGGATGCTATGATCAGTTTGAACGAGCAGTAAAAACGATAAAACAGGAGACCGGGTATGACTTTGATCTCCCTATCATCCATCTGGCAGAACTGATCGCCCTATCAAATGGATTTACCCCTGATGATTTTGGTATGCGATATCTCAGGACAGCACCGGTTGACGCAATCATTGAGAAATGGGAGAGTGTAGCCCAATGAAGCCATATTTCCCCATATCGATGATCATTCTCATCATCAGTGTGCTGGGAGCTGTATTCTTCTCAGATCAGAATGGATCTGTGATCATCCTCTTCCTCTTTGCAGAACTGGCCTCGCTGGTATCATTTTATATCTTCTTCGCCGTGGTCATCCCATCCCTGATCCCTGAATACCGGAACGTAGATGAAAACTTCAACTGTGGTGCCAGTGAGATCTATCTCAATAAAGATGAGATGTACAGCCTGGAATCCCCCTTCGGGAGTGTAAAAGATGAATGAGATGCCGGGAAATCTTATCATCAGGGATATTGAGGCTGAAGATCTCGCCATAGAAGTGACCAGATTAATGCAGGCTGATGCCAGGCTGATGTATGCGTCAGGAGTGGACATGGGCATTCCCGGCATCAGGATTGATTATTACTTCTGCTTTGATCAGCAGCAACCAAGCCGTCACGAACTCCTGCGGATGTATATTGATCGAAAAAATCCGGTCATTCAGTCAGTAACCCCGATAACAACCCAGGCTGACTGGGCAGAACGGGAGATGATCGAATTTCTTGGAGTTCAGGTTAAGAATCACCCGGATCCCCGGCATCTGTGGCTTCCATTGAACTGGGAAGATATGCATACTGAAACGAACCCTGATCGGAATCCGGAATCTGAACGGGTCAATACCTCCCCTCAACCGCATCCTCCAGGCGATAATATTTTCAGTAAACATCTGTCAGTCGTTCCCTACGGTCCCTATCACCCGGCACTGATCGAGAGTAATTACCTGAAGATGTCAGTAGAGGATGAGATAGTAAAAGATGTGGATCTCAAACTCGGGTTCAACCACCGAAGTATCATCAAACTCATGGAACGGCGTGATTACTATAAAGACATCTTTTTAGCAGAACGCATCTGTGGGTTTTGCAATGTTCACCAGTCCCTGGCATTTGTTCTGGCTGTTGAGGATATTGCAGGCGTCGAAATCCCCATCAAGGCTCAATACACGCGGACATTACTCTGTGAGATGGAACGTATGAAGAGTCATCTTCTCGCAATCGGGTTGATGGGGGATCTGACCGGGTACCGCACCATGCTGATGCACTCAATCCGGCTTAGGGAAGAGATCCTTGACAGCCTGGAGGTTCTCTCCGGACAGCGTATCACTCACGGAATGATAACCCTTGGCGGCATCAGAAGTGATGTCACCGCTGATCATGCTGATCTGATTCTTTCTAAGTTACAGAATCTGGAGCATTCAGTGCCTCAATACTTTGATCAGTGTCTTGCAAATGATGTCTTTGTGGGCAGGCTCAAAAATACCGGCATTCTCAAACCAGAAGAGGCAATAAGGTTCGGAGCCGTGGGTCCAACCGCCAGAGGAAGCGGCCTTTCGGTCGATATCAGGAAAAACTCACCCTACGCGGCCTATGAGAGCGTTGACTGGGATATCGTCACCGAGAACGGGGGTGATTGTTATGCCAGGATGCAGGTGCGGATGCGGGAAGCCCTGATGTCCCTGCATATCTGCAGGCAGTGCTGCGAAGAGATAAAAACTGCACCATCCGCGATAATCACTGAAGTTCCAGAGTTGCCATGTGGAGAAGGCCTTGCAAAGACCGAACCTCCAAGAGGCGAGCTGCTCTATCATGTCGCCTCGAATGGGACAAATACTCCTGATTTTGTCCGCTTGCGGGTGCCCACCTTCCCGAACGTCAGGATTATGCTGAATCTGATAAAGGGAAGCAGTCTTGGTGATGTGCCGGTGATCATCGGAAGCATCGATCCCTGCTTCTCCTGCACAGACCGGGTGACAGTCCTGAAAGAATATGAGCAACCGGTCGTCAATACCGGTGCATCACGGAAGGCATGATGGACATATTTTGGATAAATCCTGTCATTGCGTTTATCTTTGGTATCCTCCTCTCATTTGGTATCAGGAAGATAAATGCCAGGATCCAGTCCAGAAGGGGCCCGATCATCCGTATCCCCGTGATATGGCAGGATATTAGTCGCTCCAGAATTTTCCAGCCCCTATTTGATATTCTCAAACTCTTCTCAAAGAAGACCATATTTCCCGAAACAGCAGGTCCGCTCTTTGTAGCCGGACCCATTTTGGCCCTGGCCTGTGCCGTTCTTGCAACCTTCTTCGTGCCGATTGCCGGGATTTCGTTCAATTATTCATTTGGCCTGGTCGTGCTGATCTACCTTCTGATGGGTGAGATCCTCTTCATTATCATGGGTGGGGTGACCAGTGGTTCGCTCTTTGCAGTTATCGGAGGGGTCAGGGAGATTGAGCTGATGCTCACCAACGAACTCCCGTTTATCCTGGGAACCTTTGCCCTGGCAATATCCTATAATACCCTCTCTCTTCAGGATATGATGGGGTTTAATCTCGTTTCCAACCCATTTGCTGCGATCGTGGTCTTCCTGTCCATCATCGTTAAACTGCATATCAAGCCGTTTGATATATCAGATGCCGAGGCTGAGATCGTGAGCGGTCTTACCACTGAGTATAGCGGAAAACTCCTGGGTGTGCTTGAGATCACCAAAGTGTTCATGATATCTGTTTTAATCGCCCTGTTTGTCGATCTCTTCCTCTGGATCCCGTCGTCCGGAATTATGGCCTGGGTCGTTTTCCTGGCAGGATGCGGGTGTACCTGTCTTCTTATCGCCATTGTACACTCCCTGTTTGGCAGGTTCAGAATTGATCAGGCAACATGGTGGCTGCTGAAGGTCCCGTTGCTCCTGTCAATACTGGCGATCGCCCTGGCAGTACTACAGAGGTATGTACTATGAAAATCGGAGCCAAAATCCGGTCATACGGCAAGGTGATCTCCCATCTGTTTCACAAACCCGTTACAGTAAGGGAGTCATTTGGGTTTATTGCTGCGAATTCGCGGGGACTGCCTAGACGTGATGAATCCCGATGTACGGGATGTGGTGCCTGCAATGAACGATGCTCCAGTGGTGCGACCAGTATCATGGATGATCAGGGGCAGCGAACAGTCTCTATCGATGGTCTCAGGTGCATTTTTTGTGCCCGCTGTGCAGATGTCTGCCCTGAAGGAGCACTTGACCTCACTTTTGGTTCACTGATTCATGCTAATCTGGCTGTCTCATCAGAAAAGAGCGATATACTCGGTGAATCAGATCAACCATGCCTCTGTGACCCTGATATTGATATCGTATCATCACGTCGGTATGCTCAGATGATCAGCCTCTCCCATACGATACAGGAGAACCTGGTCACCGTTGATACCACCTTTGTCCTCCAAAAATGCAGGGTCTGTGGTGAGCAGATGCCGGTTTCAGAAAAGAATCTGCAGGTAATCCAGGAGAGAATGCTCACCAATCTCCAGCCTGACAATGCCGCGATCATCAGGAAGGATATGGAACTCTATCTGACTGCGTGTATCTCCTGCAGGCGGACACTCAGCCTGACCTGGAACACTCACCCGAGGAAATTTATATGAGTCTTTTTGGTTCATTTCTTAAAAAATCCCCGTGGGTGTATCACGCACATGCGGGAGGATGCAATGGTTGTGACCTTGAAATTCTGGCCTGTGCTGGTCCGCGATATGATCTCGAACGACTGGGGATAAAACTGGTCTCATCACCAAGATTTGCAGATGTGCTGCTGGTGACCGGGCCGGTCCCGCTTCATACAAAACCGTTTCTAGAACGGATATATCAGCAGACTCCTGATCCTAAACGAGTGGTTGCCATGGGAGCGTGCGGGTGCTCAGGCGGGGTGTTCGTGGATAATGAGAACTACTCAATTGCCGGCCCGGTGGAGAAGATCATTCCGGTAGATGTGAGGATTCCGGGATGCCCTCCAAAACCAGAAGCGATCATTGATGGTATCGTAAAAGCGATGAGATCATTTTGATATGATGAAGATTCACAGAAATTTATTCCAGTATTCTGAGTTCTCCCCGCAGTTCTTGACGTCAGGATGGAAATTGTTCTGGTATGAGGTGGGGAAATGATTGAATACTTTGCTTTGGTTCCGATTCTTTCTCCTGTAGTAGGTGCGGTGATCGTCTATCTTCTCCTCCAGTTCTCAGAACCAATTCAAAAAGCGTTCATCCTTGGGTGTATGTTCATCCTCTTCATCCTGGACTTTTCATATCTCATCGCTCTGTTGTATGGAATGACGGAGGTGGTCTCTCTCGGGCCAATAGTGCTTGATGCTTCAGGGATGTTTATTGCTTCCCTTGTCACCTTCCTTGGCACTCTGGTCCTCTGCTACTCGTTTATTTTCCGGAAGAAGACAGAATTTGACTCGACCTTCTTCATCATCTATTTTTTGCTTGCCGGAATGATGTGCGGGATGGCCTGTACCTATAATGTCCTGGTTATGCTCGTTTTTCTTGAGGCAGCAACGATTACGAGTGCATTTCTTATCCTGTATGGGAGGACAAAACGGGCGATTAAGGCCACATATATCTATCTTGGGATCAGTATTGTGGAGGTCATCTTTGTCATTTATGGTGCTTTTATCCTCTACACCTGCACTGGAACCCTCGATCTCCGTCTTGTAGATATCAGTCGAATTGCTCCGGATACCATCTTTCTGTTAGGATTACTCTTTCTCTTTGGATTTGGCACTAAAGCCGGAATTCTGCCGTTAAGTGCAATCTGGCTTCCTCCCGCTCATGCTGATGCCCCTGCCCCGGTCAGTGCTACCATGTCAGGTATCCTGATCAAGTCAGGACTCATTGGGATGGTTAAGGTCATGTACCCGCTCTTTGTGCTGTCGGGAGTGGATACGCTCATTCTCATCGTACTCTTCATTGCAACCCTGAACATGGTTCTAGGCGGCATCATGGCATTCTTCGCCCAGAATATTAAGCGATTATTGGCTTGGAGCAGCATCAGCCAGATAGGATATATTATTCTCGGATTTGGGTTTGCCACGCCGGTTGCCATCTATGGCTCACTCTTCCATATTCTCAACCACTTGCTCTTTAAAGGGAGTCTGTTTCTCATCGCCGGAGTGCTCCTCTTCCAGGTGAAAACACTTCGGATACACAAGATGGGTGGACTATTACGGTTTATGCCGATGACCGGTCTGTGTTTCCTCATCGCTTCTCTTGCAATGTCTGGTGTTCCGTTTCTGAACGGGTTTATCAGCAAAGAGATCATTTATGAAGGATCTGTCGAGGCAGGGTTTCCAGTTCTTCTCTCCATCTTCGGGCTTGATCTTACCATCTTTGGAATAATTGGCTGGATTGTGAGCATCATTATCTTCATCTGCCTGATGCGGGCGTTTTATCTCATCTTTCTGGGAGAACCTAAAGAGTCATTTTCAGGGCTTCAGGATCCCCCGTTCAGCACAATGCTCCCTATTCTGATCCTGGTGGGATTATGCATTCTGATTGGGTTCTTCCCGGATCTGGTATCAGGGAGCCTCCAAAAAATCGCCGAGACCATCTACCAGATGAGAGGGTAATCCTGGAATTCTTTTTAGATGTCGATTCCTACTGGGATGATAGGGTCAGAACTTTCACGTCGGTTGGGTACCTCAAACCCTGACCAAATTGTCTTTGTGGGAATAGGTAACCGGATGCGGGGTGATGACGCGATAGGACCGGTCCTGCTGGATAGGTTACGTGGTTCCATCTCCCATCTGGTTGATACCGGAGTAACTCCGGAAGAGTACACCGGGGTCATCAAACGTCTCAACCCACTCAGCATCATCTTTTTGGACGCGGTTGATTTTGGAGGAATGCCAGGCCAGATGAGAATTATCGAGATGGAAGAGATCTCCTCCTATCAGGGGAGCACTCATAAGATCTCTCTCGATGTTCTGATGGAGTATCTGAAAGAGGAGACCGGGGCAGATGTCTTTTTAATCGGGGTACAATCTGCCCAAATATCTTATCTCCACGGTCTCTCGCCCGGCATGACCGAGGCACTGGAAGCATGTGCAGAACAGATCAAAGTAGCTATTAAATCGATTTCTCATTAAACCCAAATCCATGGAGTATGAGAGCCAGCAAAAGTTGAACATTAGAACTGTGATGTCGACCTGTTTTTGGTAACGCCCGATCAATGATGGCACATAATCTGTATTTATGGAAAATTCAATTCTCGATCCTATTAAAATGATTACCATTCCTGGTAACGATCTCACGAAATCCTGATGATTGAGCAGTTGCTGCGATAAGGCAATCATTAAACTCAATCTTTCTTCCCCCCTTTGAGAGGGATGGAAATATTCTCCCTCCTTCAAGCGCTATTGATTCAGACAATTCGACAATCTGGAGATGCATGAGAAGTTCCTCAGTCTTTATTAGAGCCACACGGCGGTTAGACAGATATGCACCAGCACTCAATTCGGCAACAGAAATTACTATATATATCCCGTATTTTCTTATCCCAAACTTTCAAACATCTCAAATGATCGATATGGGCCATTTGTTCGAAGAACATCTATTCAGATACTTGTATCCAGAAAAAATATCATATTGTTTCGATTTGTTTCGATTTTCTTATTTTTTCAACAAAATCAGCACTATCAACATCGTATCCCCAGACACCGCGAAGTGATTCTAGTGGAGAATCCTCCACTATCTTAATCAAGACGTTATCCGTCATGAGTGGTAATTCATCTTCCAATTCAAGATGAAAATTGTCAATAATTCTTGCCCGAATAACGGTCAAAATGAATTCACGAATATACAATAAGATGTATAGTCATAAAAATCTCTTTCACATGGCCGCTATCGTGGGTGACACGGTCGGTGATCCGATCAAGGATCCTGCTGGTCTATCCCTGCATGTGGTGGTAAAACTGTTCGCGACCACCTCCCTGTTCCTGGAAGCTCTTTACGTCTATCCTCTTTTTGGTCGTAGTATCAGCTGAGTTGAGAGTCCATGTAAATCTCCAGCCTGACCTGGAACACTCACCGAGGAAGTTCATATGAGTCTTTTCGGTTGCTTCACACAAAGATGATTCTTGGAACGCTATATCGGCAGACTCCTGATCCAAAAAAGGTGGTAGCCATGGTGGCGTGCAGGTGGGTTTTGTCAATAATGAGAACTACTCAATAGAAGGTCTCGGTTGAGAAGATCATTCAGGTAGTATGGATCATCACATGGATCTGTTCGGAGGTGGAGGGAGGTTATGATAACCGAACCGGGTTTGACGCAAGGGTTTCTGGTTCAATGATCACCGCGGTTCCATATGCCAGTACCTCAGTCATCGACTGACCGATCTCTGACGAGTCAAATGCTACACTTATCACGGCATTAGCCCCTAATTCCCGGGCGTGATCCTTCATTCGTTCCAGGGCATGAGATCGTGATTCATTTAATAGCTGGGTATACTCATGCACCTCGCCCCCAAAAATGGTACGAAGTCCGGCAACGATGTTTCCGCCAATCCCTCTGCTTCTTACGATGAGACCCCAGGTAAATCCCACATTTCGAGTGATCTTATATCCTGCTACATACGGAGTACTGACGATGATGATTTCTGATTCCATGGTATCATGTATTATTGAGAGTCCTGGATAAACAGATTTGTGTTACTGCCCGGTATCTGAAATGCATTATCCCAAAAAAAGGTAGAATCAAGGAGATATTTAGTATTTCCCCTTTTCCCTAAACTTCCCTGCCGGCACCAGGATCTCAAATCTCGCTCCCTTTCCTGGATCCCCACACTCCCTGATGGATAACTCGGTGGACGAGAGGATCTCCCGTGCAAGAAATAGACCAATACCGGTATGCTTTCCATACCCATGATCAAAGATAAGATCCTTCTCTTCTGAGGAAATGCCGATTCCGTCATCTTCGCAGATGATTATCAGTGCATTCCGATATTCACGGCTAAAAATGAGGACCCTGGTGATCTCTCCCCCATGCCTGACAGCATTCTCCATTACTTCTGCCTGTTTGCGTTCGGTGATATCTTCTGCAGAACCTAGGATTTGTTCTCCTTCTCCTTGTTCATTCCTGAGAAAAACAACATCCTGGCTCCTGAGTATACGCCATGATCCGCCTGCATGCTTCATCCGGTATTCACAAATCCGAATATCCCCATCTTTTTCATGTTTCATCTGTTCATGGTGCTCTGACACTATCTGCACATCACCTGGATGGAATATTGTATCGGATTGTCTGATACAATAGCATCAAAAGATCTTTCTGAGAGCAGAAGGATAGCATTGGCTGCACTTTTTACCGGAGTGACTATCCATCCTCCCGCTCTTTCGTGGAACTGTTTTGCTACATCAAGGAGTATAGGGTCATCGTCGATATACAGGATCTGAATTTGCGTGTTCATTGGTCATCTCCCAGGCTTATTTTGAATTTCTCTACCTGTATCGATTTCAAATTACACTCTGGAATGTGTGTTTACTTCAAGTACTGTGCTCACTGATAAGGGAGTTCTCCTGCATTGGAGAATCTATTATGATGTGTACAGATCACTCCATTTGCTATTAACTGGATCTTTCAATTGAGCAGGGATCCCTGATGCACATGGTGAGTAAAGTATCTGTTGGTGATTGTGTTTTTATATTCATTGCTAATCCTTTATGGCTAGGAACAGGATATATCTGAAAAATACATAACTGTTCAGTTCTAATGGTAATCAATGACGTCAGATCCGGTCCCGGTTGACACAGTTCCCCCCCTTTCCCTGCTCATTCCCCTCAGTCTGCAGCATCTGTTAGCCATGTTTGGGGCTACTGTACTGGTTCCGATTCTGCTGGGGGTTAATCCGGCTACAATTCTCCTTTTTAACGGTATTGGCACCCTGATTTTTCTTATCCTCTGCCAGTGGAAAGTTCCCGCATACCTTGGGTCAAGTTTTGCATATCTCTCTCCCTCCCTCATGATCATCGGGGCGTACGGGTATGGAGCAGCTCTTTGCGGATACATCGCATCAGGGGTCTTTTTTCTTCTGGCAGCCCTGCTAATTTACCTATTCGGTTCAGGATGGGTCCGTGTGGTCCTGCCTGATGTGGTTATGGGATCAATTGTTGCAGTTATCGGTCTGGATCTTGCCCCGACTGCTGCAAAAATCTCTGGTCTCTCGATGGATAATCCAGACCTCCATGTAGCAGGCATCGCCCTCTTTACCCTCTTTATAACAATCCTCTGCATGACGGTCTTTAAAGGAGTGTTCAGAGTAATTCCAATTATTATCGGTATTATTGCCGGGAGTTTCATAGCTGCACTGCTTGGACATTTCTCACCAGAACCCATTATTCAGGCTCCGTGGTTTGCGATTCCTACGTTTTACGTACCAGTCTGGTCGCTCCATGCGGTTGTCATTATCATTCCGGCATCACTGGTCACACTCATTGAACTCATCGGCCATCTCCAGGTAACGGGGAATATCATTGGCAAAGATCTGATGAAAGATCCGGGTATGGTCAGGATGCTTCTTGGGAAAGGGATATCCACTATACTCTCCGGTGTCTTTGGATCGTCTCCGAATACGACCTATTCTGAGAATATTGGTGTTCTGGCACTAACCAGGGTTTACAGCACTGTGGTATTTGGCGGTGCGGCGGTGTGTGCCATCCTCATCTCATTTTGCGGGAAGTTTACCGCTGCTATTCTCTGCATTCCTCAGCCGGTTATCGGCGGAATAACCCTGCTTCTTTTTGGTGTTATCGCCGCTTCCGGGGTGAGAATGCTGATTGAATCAAAGGTCGATCTCTCGCTTCCGAAAAATCTTATTTTGGTGTCAGTCATTTTTGTGATTGGGGCTTCAGGAGCGATGATAGATCTCGGTCTTGCAGATCTGAAAGGGATGTCCCTTGCCACCGTAGTCGGGGTTGGTCTGAACCTCGTATTTATCGCGGCCTCCCGGTTCAGATTATATAGAGACGGATTATTTCGTGCGGAATGATCGGATTATCTGCCCCAATTTCTCGCTATTATAATCGACTCATCGGTTCGATTTTGGAAAACATGATCATTAGCGGTGATGATCCTGGTAACCTGATTTGGTTATCGATGTAAAAAAAATCCTGATTCTGTATGAACTGGATTTCTA
The DNA here is from genome assembly GCA_035561295.1 of Methanospirillum sp. Lineage (GTDB taxonomy): Archaea > Halobacteriota > Methanomicrobia > Methanomicrobiales > Methanospirillaceae > Methanospirillum. Next base: position 41,963 of record DATMXW010000180.1, read on the forward strand.
GTCTCAAACACCCTTCAACGCATTGCCTGCTGTATCACAAAATTAATCCCTCGTCCGTGAACTCGGCACATGTCGCCAACGATGCAAATTCAGGTACAGGACCGACTTTGCAAGTTATTTAAATTGAATTCCAGAATAATACCACTCGATTCATTCTATTGGGGTTCTAGATACATTGGACCGTGGTTGATTATATTCTATGTAATATTCACTCCTTGCTCGATAGATTATTTATTATGGGTTGATCCTCTCCACAATGTTCATCTGTTCAGCAGATGATGAAACGTACTGATTTATTCATCGGAGGGATGATGGCACAATATGGTTGTAAAGGTTCTCTTTTTTTCCAAGGCTGGATCACACGTCTCATGTTTTGTATTCTGGGGATTTTGTTCATATCCGGGCTTGGTATGGCAGAAGGATCAATCTCTGATGATAACACGACGATACGAATAGCAATATTCCGGATGTCGCCGGAAGAGGGAAATTTTACCGCAAACCATGCGACAATTGAGGAGGCAATACACATTTCTGCAGAAAACGGAGCGGACTGGTTTTTAACCCCTGAAATGGCAGAAAGCGGGTATGAGTTCACCGATTATATGAGCATTGACCAGTTACCGGAATTTCCTTCTCCCTGGATCTCCAGACTGGAAAACTTATCCCGCGAAGAGAATATCACCCTCTTTATTGGTTTTCCCGAACGAATTGGGGATAATTTTTATAATTCAGTGGCGGTTATTAACCAGGAGGGAAATATCTCTGGAATTTTTCAGAAAACTGATATTATTCCAGGTACTCATGAAGGGTGGGCTACTCCGGGTAATGCCAGTCCGCTTACCGTTGACAACCTGAAGATTGGATATTACATCTGTGCTGACGCCGTAAACCTGAATATTACGGACCTGTATATTGCGAGCGATGTGGATATTATGCTCTCTTCAGCGGCCTGGTATCCGGATCCCGAGATGGGTCCGGAATCCTATTGGGAAAATATTACTCTTATGTCTGATGTCCCGCTGGTAATCGCAAATACGGTTGGGAAAAAAGGAAGATTAGATTTTACTCATGCTAATAGCGGGGTATTTCAGAATGGCAGGGAGCTGTATCAGATCCCGGGTACAGAACAAGTGATTGCTTTTGTGGATTGGAACTATCTGACCGGTGAAATTCTGCCAGCTGGAGAAGAGGAACCGGTGTGATTGATACCCTGATATCGAACATGACCTGATAAAACAGGCATGTCCAGACCTGGTGGGACCACCTGAAAGGTGATTTTCATCAGGCATAGATCAGGTACATGGGGTAAAAATTATCGCCGGGATATCAGATTGAATATCCCGATAATTAACAGGCCAACGATACTCCCTCCTATTGCCAGAGGAGATCCAGATGCCTGGGTAGGTATTGGAGATGTGGGCGGAGATGTGGCAGGAACCGTCGTTGATGGCTGAGTACTGGTTGGGGGAGGGGTAGCGATCTGAGATAGATTTATCGTCCTATTTACGTTCTGTCCGGGCATAATATCTACTCTGGTGGTCACCGGAGTATATCCGATAAGCTGGAGAGAAAACACATATTTGCCCGCGGGAAGATTATCAATTTTCTTCGGCGTAACACCCTGCACTGTCCCGTTCATAAGAATATGAGCTCCAGAAGGGACAGATTCAATTATCAGAGCTCCCTCTGCAGGGGTGGATACGGGAGTTGGTGCCTGTGAAGAAACAGCAGGAGAGGTCAGGGTGCTCTTCAAATCAGGGTCGGGTGCAATCGGATCCATTGTAACATCGACAGATCCAGCCGCAACCTTCCCACTTCCGGTTTCTACTGTTTTTGTTGCTACTTTATAGCCGTTCAATTTAAGTACAACGGTATGGATCCCATCGGCAAGACCTGAAATAAAAAGGTAATCAGTCTTATAATCAACACCTTTACTCACAATCGTCTTTCCTCTGAGAGTTCCATCAACATACACATCCGCACCTGCCGGATAGGAACTTACCCTGATTGTTCCATAGTTCGGATCCTTAATAAGGACTGCATAGATATTGGTCACCATCCCCGGAGATACAACAACATCATTATTCGTGTATATCTGGTATCCCATTTTTTTGATCGTCAGAGTATGTCTTCCCGTCTTGAGGCCATAATACTGGTACGGTGTCTGATACATATTGGCTGTATTATCAAGCGTTACTATGGCTCCGGCCGGATCAGATTTTACCAGGACGTCCCCATAGGTCTCATCAGCGATTACTCCCCCTATTCCCGAAATCAACAGAAGGAGAAGAAGAGAAAGAAGAATAACGCTTAAAAGATTCATATTCCTCTATATACTGTTCCACAGTTATGTCTGCCGATACACTATTTCTGGTCTTATCTTCATCATATCGAATTCACCTGATAACCTTACTTTGCATCTCTTACCCTCATATTCAGCATATTTATCCTGTCCTGGAAAGATTACATGGAGACACATATTGGTTCAAGCGCTCGCATCTCATGAATGTTTGGGGAATAATTCCGTGAGTAACTCTTGTGTTTTCCTTGATGTATAGGTATGATGATTTCCCTGCATCCATGTGATAATCTTATAAATTGTGACATGAGTAAGGATGTGCCCTAAAGAATGAGGGAGATCCTTGGACCCTGATACTGGTTAATTATAAATATTGTAGTGAACTGATGAAATATCCTACTTCCTATAAGATTTCCTAACCAAAAAGTTAACTTGATCACAAAAAAAACTACAAGGGGTATAATAATGAAAGTGTTGGACAATATTCCCATTTGGCGAAAATTAATTGGTTCTTTTTTGGTTGTCGTGATTCTTCTTCTCATTGTCGGTGGAATCGGGCTTTATGGCGTAATTACTACAAATGACTATCTTGAACGCATGTATTCTGAGCAGCTTCTCCCGATCGACCAGTTAGAAACAATCAATACCGAACTCATGACAATGCGGGGAAATACCCCGGGATATATTGTTCTTCCTCCTGATCGGGTTCGCAATCGCGAGCAGAATAACGCTTTCACCATTTTAATTGATGAAAATCTTACCGATTATAAATCCCGTCTGACAACCGATGAAGAGCGGGAAGTCTATGACAAAATGATTGTGGCATGGGCAGGATATAAGAAAGCACTGAGTGAGTTTTATCCTATTGTTGATTCAGGTGATACTGAAAAGGCCATATATTCGTTAACAAAGGGTGATATGGTTGCAACCAGAAAGGCCTTTTCTGCAACTCTTGAGGAACTTATCAGGTTGAAGAAGGAAGAAGCAAGAATCCTATCTGGAAAAAGCAATGCTGAAGTAACCAATATTATCACTCTGGTTATCATTGCTATTATTCTTGGTATCTTCTTTGCATTTTCACTCGGACTTCTTATCAGCAGGAGTATCACGGATCCGCTTGCAAAAGCGGTAATTCTCATAAAGGAGATGAGAATTGGCCATCTGGGTAACCGACTTCGTCTGAATCGTACAGATGAGGTTGGTGAACTGACAACAGAGATGGATGCCTTTTCAGATGATCTCCAGAACGTAATCACCGGGATGAAGCAGATCGCTTCAGGAGATCTGTCCCTTACTATCTCTATGAGAGATGAAAAAGATGAGATCTCTCTCGCATATAACCATCTGATCTCTTCTATCCATGATGTGATCAAAGAGGTCGGCTTTCTCATAACTGAAGCCAAAGAGGGGAGGCTGAAGAACAGGGGAGATGAAACCAGGTTTGTTGGAGCATATCAGGATATCATAATTGGCATCAATAACATGCTTGATGTGATAACAACGCCACTTAACGAAGCACTTCGGGTTGCGGATCAGTTTTCACATGCAAAATTCTCAGCCCGGTTTGATGAAAATGTGATAACCCGTGGAGATCTGATCGCTCTCAAGGAGGGGTTGAATACAATTGGAGTTGAGCTGTCGGTAGCGATCCAGGAGGTATCTGAACACGTAAAAGCTCTTTCTGCAGCCTCAGGGGCAGCATCAGCAACCGTAGAAAAGATTACTGATGGTGCAACCTCTATTGCCAGGAGTTCTTCTATCGTGAGTAACAATGCTGAAAACAGTGTACGTTCTGTTGAACAGGTGCTTTCAGCTATGGAGGAGTTGAATATTTCTGTTGCATCTGTAGCAACAAAGGTTGACTCAATGAGCAGGCTCACTCAGGAGACAAATATTACCTCAATTAAAGGGGTAGAACAAGCAGCTGCGGCAGAAGATGGCATTAACGCGATAAACGGGGCTGTTAATGATGTAGGGGTGATTATTAATGAGATCAGGGGTCAGATGGATGAGATTGGAAAGATCGTTGAGATCATTGGCAATATTGCCGACCAGACTAATCTATTGGCCCTCAATGCAGCAATCGAAGCTGCCCGTGCTGGAGATGCTGGAATGGGATTTGCGGTAGTAGCCAATGAAGTCAAGACTCTTGCACAGGAATCTCAGGGGTCTGCAGAAAATATTGCGAAAATAATATCCTCTCTTCAGATACAATCTGAACGTGCAGCAGTAGCTATGAAACAGGCAAATACTGAAGTTTCAAAGGGTTCGGTTGCAATTACTGATACGATACATCTCTTCAATAATATTGCCATGCAAGTTGAACAAATTTCACAAAATATGACTGAAGTGGCCAGCCTGACTGAAGAAGAGGCTGCAGCTGTTGAGGAGATAACTGCGAGTGTCTCTGAAGTAAAGCAAATGTCGGTAGAAACGGCAAAAGAAGCAATTGGTTCGTCAGCAGCATCTGAAGAGTCTGCATCAGCATTGAGTCAGGTATCGACAATAATTGGTGATCTCTCTGATATTGCAACCCGAATTGATGACTCGATGTCACGGCTAAATCAATGATTATCGAATAATGTAAACGTTCTGGAATTATCCTGGACGTTTGCTTATGATTCGATTATTCCAGACGTTTTGTTTTGCACGATCATTTCTTTTTTTGAGATCTGATATATTCAGGTGAAGATGCCAGCTGTATGAAAGTTGTTGCATATCACCTCCTGTATACGCTATTGCCTGATCGTACGGGTGGTTCATTGTTTTTTCCCTGCACCTGCATACTTGACAGTATGGGGCGGAGATTTCTCCGTTTACTCCTATCTTATGCACAAAATTCGAAAAATTTAAAATAGATTTACTCCACGTTCTCTCGTTTGTGGTGTGTGTTTAAATATTATGCGACTGTGGGACAAGATACCCCTTGAGGTACCAACAAGTTGACCAGTTACCTCACCCTGCTGAAAACATGTACGATTTTCATGGGTTTCGGTGTGTCTGAATCATGCACGGCTTTGTGGTTTATATCATCTTCGTATAGTGAACTTACCCATGGTTAAATTAATCGTAGAGGTCACAGTGTTTATCTCTTCAATCACATTCTGAATCTGTTCAACAATAGCAAGTGCTTCTTCACTGGTTGATGATGAGTTCATGGCTTGTTTAGCAGTCTCCCCTACCTGATGACTCATTTCGCTGACACTGGCCGTAATCTCCTCAAATGACGCAGCCTGCTCTTCTGAAGCACTGGCAACAATCTCCATCTTCTCCTTGATTGTCTCAACAGACTGAGTCAGATCCTGGAACGATCCCAGGGTTCCTGATACCGCAACATTTCCCGATTTTACCGCTGATTCTGCCTCTTCCATAGCTTTAGCAGCTTCCTGTGTCCTGATTTGAAGGCCGTTTATCATCTCACTAATATTACCTGCAGAATTCCTGGAATCCTGTGCAAGAGATTTAACTTCAGCAGCTACAACTGCAAACCCTCTGCCTGCCTCTCCGGCCCGTGCTGCTTCGATTGCAGCATTGAGTGCAAGGAGATTGGTCTGATTTGCAATATCGGTGATGAGTTGTACAATTTTCCCAATCTTCTGCATCTCAGTCTGAATTTCGGTGATTAACTTATGAACAGTACTGGTAGTCTTAGTAATCCCAGCCATTCCTTGTTCAGCGTCATTCGCAAAAAGAATTCCCCCTCTGGCGATCTCATTGGCAGAAACAGTTAGTTGGGCTACACCTTCTGTGTTAGCAGAAACTTCACTGATTGTTTTGGTAAGGTCTTCCATTGTCCGCAGAACCTGGCTTATCCCCTCCTGGCTTCTCTCTGCATTATCTTTTGTTGCCTCGGCATTTTTGGCAATCATCTGGGCACCCCTGCTCACATCTTCAACACCAGAAGAGGCATGACCTGCATGTTGCACGAGATCATTCATCTTGTTCTGAACAACCGTGAGTGCCATGGAGACATCAGCACCGATCTTGTTCAAGGCATCTCTGAGAGGAACAAGATCCCCCTGTACCTGCAGCGATGACTCAATTTGTGCAGAAAAATCACCTGCTGCATATCTGCCAGCTACCCGGTTAATCTCGGTAATAATCTCTTCCATCTGAATCCCGATGCTATTGAGTGCGTCCCTGAACGGACCAAACTCTCCTGACAACCCCAGATGAGAATCAACTCTGGCAGAAAAATCACCTCGTGCATAGTGCCTTGATATACGGGAAGCTTCCCTGATCGGCCAGACAACATGGTCAAGGGTGGTATTGATCCCTTCGACAATCTTTTGAAAATCTCCCTGATGCTTTGTGGTATCACACCGGTCATCCAGTTTTCCTTCAACTGCAGCGGTTGCCAGGTGTTTTGTGTCTGATACCAGGAGGGATATTACATCGATACAGGTATTCAGATTATTCTTAATCTCATTAAAATCCCCGTTGTATGAATCCGTAATTTTTTGAGGAATGTCTCCTTTACTGATTCTATCCACATACTCTGCGGCAACATTGAGAGGGCCGATAACTGAGTCAAGTGTACCGTTCACTCCATCAATTATCTTCCTGAAATCTCCCTGATGTTTATCGGCATCTGCACGGGTCCCAAGAGTCCCTTTTAATGCTGCATCAGATAGCATGTTTGCATCAGTGATTAAGAGATTTACTGCATCGATACAGGTATTCAGACTCTCTTTTATCTCGTTGAAATCTCCAAAGTACGTCTCTGTTATTCTGGGTGGAATGTCTCCTTTTGCTATCCGGCTCACATAATCTGCAGCAATATTCAGCGGATTAATAATGCTATCCAATGTGCCGTTTATCCCCTGTATCAGGAGTTTGATCTCTCCCTGATAGTGTTCTGCATTCAGTCTGGTATCAAGAATCCCCACCTGACATTTTTCAGATAATGAAATAATATCCCTGACAGCAGATTTTTCTTCTGTTTTATCGATATAATAGATAACAACTGAAAGGAGGACATTTCCCTCTCCATAAAAAGGAGTATAGAAATATTGGAGATGCCTGGTATTGTTCGATGTCAGGGCATCAAGTTCTCCGGAGACCTGACTCTTATTTTTAATAGCATCAGCCCATGAACCCCCTACCTGGTTTTCAGTAACAAAGTCAGTGACTTTCATTTTAACCAGTTCTGCAGGAGTATTATCAGACATATTGGCAAATGCAGTATTAACAGAAAGAATTGAGAAATCAGGGCTGACATCTATGATGGGGGTCGGTGCATTATTCATGATAAACTCTGCTTTTCTGCGGAGTGCTACGATTTCTGTAATATCCACGATGGTTGCCATAAGGCATGACTGCTGTTCATACTGAACGAGTTGCAGAGTTACCTGGCAGGGGAAGGTTTGTCCATTCAGACGCCGATGATTCCATTCAAAAGTGACAAGTTCACCAGAAAGAGCTGATCCAATATATTTCATTGATTCTGATCCAGAATCCAGGCCGTTCTCCTGCTTTTCTGGTGATAAGATGGAAGGGGGTTTTCCGATAATATCTTCAGACATTGAGGCATTAAACATCACATACGAGGCCTTGTTACAATCCAGGTACAGACCGTCGGGCCCGATGATCTGAATTGCTGTTGAAGTCGCATCGATGAGGTTTCTCAGTGATTCAATATCGTTTGTCTGTGTTTGTAGTATCATAATATCATCTCAAATAGGAAGATAATGAGAACAAGGGGCTCATTTTTCGTATGTCCATCAATTATGTTTCAATACCATCTCAGCCATATTTACATAATCTGGATAGCATCTTTCTCCAGAAATCACACCATAGTTTCTTATCGATAAATCAAAAAACTTATTCCGGTACGTGTAGCTATAATACCTCCTTCTCCTACTGAAAATGTTTCCATTTCAACCGAATTCCTCTGGATTGAAGTCGAAGCCTTATCGATATCCCTGGTAACCTGATCCTTGCAGTAGTAATCTCCTTGGTTGTTGCCGATAATAAACCTGTGCTGTCTTCTGGAGGAGGGTTTTTACTTCATTTCCTGCTTTTCCCTCAGTAACAGATACCTTCATGGATCTTCCCCTGAAAATCTCCCTTATTTACTTGACTTGAATCATCTGTTCACATAATCCCATCCATTCTCCTCAACGATTAACTCAAATTATCTGAACTGAAGCTGGAGAGTTGGTTGTCCAATTCCTGAGGTACACGATGCCATGAACCTTTCCATGCATTGAATACTCAATTAAATTGATCCGATTCGCCAATGGGACGAATCGTGCATTTTAGAGATAAATTTACCTCAACTCTGCACATTGTCCACTCTATTTAAAACGAAAATCGGTTCACATAAATACTTAAAGGAATACTTTCGTTAATGGCACAATTACCGTCTGATAAAATGGGCGATATCATTATCCGCAAAGTGATCCTCCGGATCGTACCCTTTATTCTCATCCTGTATATGATCAACTTCATTGATCGGGTAAATATGGGATTTGCCGGCCTGACTATGAATCAGGAACTTGGCATTAATGCCGCAGCATTCGGATTAGTCTCTGGCATTTTCTTTCTAGGCTATATCCTTTTTGAGTATCCCAGCACCCGGATGCTACAGCGATGGGGCCCGCGGCTCTGGCTTCCCAGAATTCTGATCTCTTGGGGTATCATTGTGATGCTTCTCTCTCTTGTTTCATCAGCATTTGAGATCGGATGCCTCCGGTTTTTTCTTGGAGTCGCCGAAGCCGGATTTTACCCGGGTATTCTTCTTTACCTCTCCTGCTGGCTGCGAAAACAGGATATGGCCCGGGTCATCAGTTATCTCTTTTCTGCCCAGATTGTAGCTATGATCCTGGGTGCTCCGATCTCAACATTGATCCTGGATCATGCCTCATGGCTTGGGATCTCCAGCTGGAGATGGCTCTTCATTCTTGAAGGAATCCCTGCGGTTATTCTTGGAATTGTCGCACTCCGGGTTATACAAAACAATCCTGCCGAAGCGTCATGGCTCTCATCGTCTGAACAGGCCTGGTTGACTAATACGATTCAGATTGAATGTGTCAATCACCAGGAAACTCCCCGTAAATCCATCAGGTATTTCTTCAGCCAGATGTGGTTTCACCGAATATGGATTGCATACTTTCTGGAGGTCTGCGCAGGGTACAGTATTATCTTTTGGCTCCCTCAAATAATCCACTCTTTGGGGTTTTCTGGTACCAATTTTGAGGTTGGCCTCATATCTGCCATCCCCTATGTTGTAGCACTTGGATGCATGCTGGTCTGGGCACGCCATTCAGATAAGACATCAGAACGTCGATATCACCTGATGATTGCCTGGGGATGTGCTGGAATTGGATTTCTTGGTGACGCGATTTCTCCGGATCCCCTCCTCTCCCTCTTCTTTTTGATCGTACTTACTGCTGGAATTTATGCCGGAGTCCCGATATTTTGGACAATCGTCTCTGAAAGAATGAGTGCTCTTGATGCTTCAGGTGGATTGGCTCTGGTCAACTCGCTCGGTACGATAGGAGGTTTTATCGGGCCATCAGTTATGGGGTTTTTTGTTCATTCCTCGGGTCAGGTCGATGCGGTCCCGGCTTTGTTTATGTTTGGAGGTTTTATGTTTCTCTCAGTCTTCCTAATCACATATAATAACCAGGCACATAATGGGGTGCTTGCGTAATCTCGCTAGTACGCTCTGGCCATAAGAATCTGCAAAAAATTAAAATTTCGTAAATTCGGGTGGTGATCTCAGTATATTATCCTGATATCACCCCCGACTTTTTTATATGCACAATATGGTGTATTCGCATCGGCACATAAGCAGGTGACCTCGATATGGTGGGCTATTATCTGAATGAAGACGGCACATATTTCGTATGTGTTGCCTTTTAATGCAGAAGAGCAAACCCGGCTACATATCCCCGCCGGACATGCATCAAGGGCAGCTGGATGTCACCTTTCTTCACTCACAGATTTGAAAGTAAATGGGAGCCGATTTTCAGTCAGATCCTCATAATACGATTAGAGGGTATTATTCTGATACATCAATGATCACTTTCAGGGCATTTACTAAACCTTTAGATACCAGCTGCCGGGATCCTGCTATGCTATGCCTCCTGCCATACACCCTGAGATATCAGGATCATCTGGGTCCTTCTCCATATTCGTTGCACCATCGGGGATACTTGAGGAGGCGCTCAGTAATCTGCTCAGCAGCAACCGGAAACATGCCTTGTATCTGTGTGGGAACTATCCTGAGATGCTCCCAAAGTTTTCCGTAAATCAGCGTAACCTGTCCATACGTCGTGCACTGACGTCCTATCAGATCCTGACAATCCTTCAAGAGGCCTATGAATCTCTGATCCTGTTCGAACACGATCGGACATGGTATGAAGACAATGCCGAACTCATCCCCATTATTGGAGAGATATGTAAGAAAAAGGCTGAAGAATTCAGGACGGTCATTCTCTTTTCCACCACGTTTGACCGGTGGCTCTCCCGGATAGATCCCTATGGCCACCGGGTTGTATATTTTCTTAATATCGAGTCAAAACTGAAAAAAGAGACGCCCATCTCTGGTCAGACCCAGCATACCCTACAGGGAATCTGGTGATCATCATGCAACTCGAAGATACGTTCATTCTCGATTCCTGCCGATCCCAACATGGGATTACCATCTGGGCTATCAGGAATGGAATACTCGCGGTCACCCACCATCCCCAGCACCCATCCTTTCTGGTCAGTTTTCCTGATCCGCATCTCCATTCTGATCTTATTGAAGATCTCGAATCTTTATTTGACATTCAGGCATGTTCATTCAGATCTATCTACGAATCGTATGAAGGATTCTCTGTCAAAGCAGGCCGGGAGATTGCCGAACAGATAGAACAACAGACCCGGTATCAGGCCCGGCTCTACAATGTGGATATCAGGCCAGAACAGCGGTTTGCTGCTGAAAACCAGGTCGTTCCCGGAGGATGGACTGGAATTGACCGATTCATCCCTGAGCATGAATTTCCTGGTACTATAATGGGGATCTCCTGCAGCGAAAATCCACACCGGTCTGAACATACCGGAGTCATAACCATTACAGATCTGACGAACGATAAAAGGCCTTTCGTGCTTGACGGTTCAGATCGGCAGAACATGGATGATCTCTGCGATATTGTTCAACTGTCTGACCCTGACGTAATTCTCTTCCCTGAGTATGATCGCTGGTCCTCGCTGATCTGTGATCTGACCAGAAAATGGGGAATTGAAAACACGCTCAGCCGAACTGGTCGGTTCAGAACCCTCTCATCCAGGTCGTATTTCAGTTATGGCAGGATGGAGCACCGGCTTGGAGCAAGGATGCCGGAAGGCAGGATCATCATCGACACCAGGCAGAGTTTCATGTACCGTGAAGGGGATCTCAGGGGGATATTTCTTGCATCCCGGCTCACTGGCCTCTCTCCAAATCTGGCCTGCCGTCTGACACCGGGGACCCTCATATCAAGTTATGAAGTGTATGAGGCTCTTGCCCGGGGAATCGCGGTTCCGTTCAGGAAGGGCGATGCCGAAGCACACCGGCGACTCGCAGATATGCGACTTGATTTCCGGGGAGGACTGACCCTGCAACCGCAACCGGGAATATACGGGGGGGTCACTCAGATCGATTTTACCTCATTTTATCCCTCAATCATTGTGAAATACAACCTCTCACCCGAGACCCTGAAGTACCCGGATCGGGAAGGATTCCTGGCAACTGTTCTCAAACCCATCCTTACCCTCAGGCTTGAGACCAAACAGAAGAAGCGAATAGATCCCAGTTATGCTGGAATGGACGGTATTCTGAAGTGGATGCTGGTAACCTGTTTTGGATACACGGGGTACAAAAATGCCAGGTTTGGGAGGATCGAGGTCCATGAGGAGATTACCCTGAAAGCAACGTATCTCCTGCAGGAGTGTATCGCACTGATCGGGGAGATGCATGGCAGGGTACTGCATGCGATCATTGATTGTATTTTTGTGCAGAAATGCAACCCGAAAGAAGTGGCTACGGCCATCGAGGAGCATACCGGGATTCGTACCGAGAGTGAATCCTATGACTGGATCGTCTTCCTCCCCCAGAATGATGGGACAGGATCCTATGGAAATTATTATGGCAGGATTAAGGGTGGTGGAGTTAAAGCCCGGGGAGTTGCAACACGGAGGCGAAACACTCCTCCGTATGTACAGCGGATGCAGGATGAGATGATCTCACTCATGGCAACTGAACCAGACCTTGAAGGGATCTCCGGACTATGGCCGCAAATCAGGTATATCTACCGACGCTATTCAGATGGTTTAAGCAATGCTGACCTGTCAGACCTGGTAATAACCCGGCGAATCGGACGGGAAAAGTATCAGAAGCGGTGTATTCCCCAGGCCGTGATTGATACCTATCGGTCCCACGGGGTGGAACTTGTTCCCGGGATGGATGCGTCATACCTGGTTAGGGATGAGAAGGGGCTCTTAGTTGATCCGTCGTTTGATCCGAGGGGAGTGGATGTGCAATACTACCAGCGATTGGTTGACCGGGCGTGGAAAGAAGTAGAGTTTGTATTTGATCAGATTCGGGAGTGAAGAGGTGTATCACATGATTCATATAGGGAGGCTCCGTTAGCCTATGAGTGATCGGCTACATCCCCTCAAAGATATTCCTCCACATGCATTCTCTGTCATGCAGGCCTCTTATGAGCAATTTCATAGAGATCTTGCTGACATTCCAGAGCGGTATCCGGATGGTGTATGTACCTACCTGGCGTCGACGAGTGGTGAACCGTACTTCATAGTACCAGAGCGGTATCAGGATCGGGTTCGATATGTTCAGGTACAGTCGTTTGAAGAATTGATCTCTGCTGTTGAGGATGATCGATCTATGATCCTCTTCATCTCGTACAGCTCTCTGCTCTTTGGAGTGGATGATCCCGCCCGGTCTGCCCGGTTCTGTGAGGTCTGCAAAGTCAGGGCAACGAACCGGGGGCCTGTTGTAGTGCTCACGGCGTATATGGACAGAACCCTGCTCGAAATGGATGGAGTGGCTGATTATTTCTTTCAGATTGGGAAGGTGAAATTGTCCGGCATGCGGCTCCGAATCAGGGAACAGAAGACGCTTGATGACAGATCGTGGTATCAGGGATGCCAGGAGGTCAGGGGGAGGATGTACGGGCAGATCAAGCTGGAGTGGTGAGAACAGAACTACCCGGCTCAATCTCCTGAGTTGAACAAACCTGATAATTGCGGATAGTCGTAACTGGTTTCATTTTGGGAACATCCTATTACGACTGCTAATGAAGCACCCCGCAACATTCTTGTACCTCAAAAGGTAAGAATTGGTTAATGGTTCTTATGGATCCCCCTTTGATTAAGCCAGAGATGATCGCTCCGTGTGGCATGAATTGTGCCGTATGCCTGGCGTTTCAGCGCCCGAAACGACGATGCCCCGGATGTCGGGGGGACGATACGAATAAACCTAAAAGTTGTTCTTCGTGCATTATCCGCAATTGTACAACAATCCAGAATAATTCATCACATTTCTGTTATGAATGTGAGCAGATGCCATGCAAGCGGCTCAAGCAGCTTGATACCCGGTATCGCACCAAATACGGAATGAGCATGATAGCCAACCTGAACGAGATTAAAGAAAAAGGTATGGAATTTTTTCTGGCTCATCAAGTGGATACATATCGGTGTCATACTTGCCAGGGCTTGATCTGTGTCCACCGTTGCGGCTGTCTTACCTGTGATTCCTGAAATCCCCCTGATATAGGGGCCAACGAGGGATTCCCTTATTTCCCTTCGGTCTGGTAAGATTAGACCTGAGCCGGTCTGAGTTAGGATAAGGAAGAAAATGCTCATAACTGAGTAAATATGCTCAATTCTCAATCTAATTGCCTAATGAAATAATTAATAT
>DATMXW010000181.1:0-8088 GCA_035561295.1 Methanospirillum sp.
ACAACGGTGTATATAATAAGTATTTAAACTGAAATTAAATTGGGTTATTAGTTATCCTCTATTATGAAATAGTATATGCTTACTCGCCGAGTGCCACCAATAATGGTTTCATATACCAGGGATTATCAGGTGCATTGGAGAGTTCAATCTTCATCAATCTACTGGAGAGGTCTTTCAAATCGGACCCGATGATTGTATTATGAGAGATGGTATACAAGAATGAGTCCATGAAGAGAGATCGGAGTACCGTAGAGCCTGACCACCATGAATCATCCTGAGAACCTGAACCATGACGAACCTTTCCAATCTCCTCAAATCCGTAAGCTGGATCAACCCTAAAGACATAGGCACCCTGCCAGTTATCCTCGGTATATGATCCGTCATACTTGCTCCCCAGGACTGGGGTATGAACGACTTCTTTGATCGGAAGAACCATGACTCTTTTCTCTTTATCAAGGAGAAATGCCCGGTGATCGCTGAGAACGGCAGAATCTGAACCCTTTTCTCCGATCACGTGACTATCAACCATTCTTGGATTATTTAGATCAGACACATCAAACAAGGCGATCTTTACTCCGGTTGGAATGACGCTGCCTCCACTGTTTTCATACGTATCTTTGCCAATACCAATAAGGTGTGTTTCATCATAAGGATGGATATAATTAGAATATCCAGGTATCTTTAATTCACCCAGTATCCCCGGCTGATTAGGATTTGAGAGATCGATAACAAAGAAAGGATCGGTCTGTTTGAAAGTAACCAGGTACAGAAGATCACCTATGAACCGGGCAGAGTAGATCTTCTCACCCGGTGCAAGTCGCTCAAGTGTTCCGATAATATCGAGATCAGGATTGAGTACATAGACATTGCTGTACTGATCTCCAGCAGATATCCGGTCTTCTAAAGTTGTTGCGACTCGTAGGTTTCCATCATACTGATCCAAGGAAAACTGATTCAGGAGATACCCGGGTACCCTTCCGGTCGCCTCGTACCTGATCATTCCCTGATTAATAGCGAACCGGTTGATCACCGTCTCCTGTTGTGATCCTCCAGCATTGCTCAGAATATGGTCATCATCAATAAATACAGGAGTATTCCATCCGTAATGGTTCTTCTGATAGGCAACAAAAATATCCCTAGAAGAGACATACAGAGTTGTGTCCCATCCAAGTAGGAAAGATACTGCTTCTGGTGACCCACTGACAGAGATCGGAAATGAGGTGAGCGTATTCATACTAAACTCATTGGTAATCCCGGGAGGGCACCAAATTGAACTGACTGAGATTTCCTGGGTATTATCAAAGATGATGGGCATACGGGGATTCCAGTACCCCTGATCTTCGGCAGTCAGAAGATACACATAATCACCAATCATTCGTGCACTTGTATATCCCCCCGGTGTAGATATCTCCCTAATCTGATGTGGATTTGTACGATCAGAGATATCATAGACTACTGCTGATGTCCGTTCACCGGAATTCAAACGGGAATACTGAGAACTGATAAGGGATTGATCGTAATCATATTTCCCGGTGAAGATAACGAGTCGGTCGCCAGAGAGGAAGAGATCTGAAACAGTTCCTGATACAGAAGTTTGTGAGACGATTGCCGCTGACTGAGGTGGATACGCCTGTACTATAAAGAGAGTGCTTTCACTCACCATGTAGATATATGACCCGTCATTCTTAACAAAATCCGCCTCATCTACCCCGGCAACCTGAACGTTAGTGGATGAAAACTCGTGCGCACCACCTTTGGATTCTGAAACCGACGCTGAAGAAATAGGCTGTTGCATACTTGCCGATGATTCTTTCATCGCCCCTAATGCTGGTCTGAACGGGGAAATTTTTTCTGATACCACATCCCTGGTATCAAAATCCGTCTCGGTTATAAAATTGGTTTTTTGATAATATGATGTGAGATTATTCAGGTATTGATTGAGTTCTTCATCAGTTTTGATCTCCTGTAATCCATCTGGATTGACTGACAGGGAGGAGGAGACAGGAGACGCCATTATAATTAGGACTAAGAAGAGGAAGAGTCCACATATCCGGAGTATGTTGTTCATCTGGTTCACCTTCTGGTATCAGATAATATACTCTGAATATATTACAAATTGCCTGTACCAATAAAAAAATTAAAGTCCTTTAGAATATTTTCTACTCAGGCTGGATAATCAGGTGTTTTAGGACTCCTGGAAATGTTGCATATATGTATTGTTAACCCCGTTGAGCGGGATGATGGTATTACTGCTATTCATGTACACATAAACCGGAACCCACGTGTACTTTCCGGTATCTCCTTTCTTGACCTGATAAAAGTAGTAATCTCCATACTCCCGGTCACCATTCTCATTCAATTTAAGCCAACCTGTAGCACCATAAGAATATTTTCCATAATTATCTGCAAGATATAGCTTCTCCTTTATGGTTGATGGATTATTCTGCATGATCCACGCTGCCATTAGCGTCTCATCATAGGGAAGAATCTCATAGATACTTGGCTGGTGCCCATCTGTAGCCGCTATGACTGCATCATATACCCGCCAGTAATCAGAGTGGGAAGGTTGTGCAATATTATATGAAAGTGTGGTAAGTCCTGTTGCATCGGCAAATTCTGCGGCAGTCTCATTCTCCAATACTGTAGGATTTAAAGCTACTGAATCCATCCCCTGCCATCGTGCTTTACGAAGGTTCGGGTAGGCTGAAGCCTGCGCCATGAGATCTGAAATCTCATCAAAGGAGATAGCAAAGATAACCACGTTCTTCTCACCCAACTCTTCAATGAGGGGTGCTACAATTGCATCAAGCTTATTCAGCGTTTGAGTAAAGTCCCGGGAATTCTGAGGGTACGAAACCGTATCGGTTATATTTGAACATAACGTAACTTGTTCAGAAAGAATTCTGCCGTAGATATCTTCTCTGCTCAATATAACCGCTTTGGTTGGTGTGTTTCCTGCGATCATATAATTGAATTTTCCGATCGCCTTGAGAAGTTGGAGATCATCAGGACAGAGTCGGACAATCGGATCATCAGGCGTTGAAAGGGCTAATGATGATGTCGGATTAATTGTTAAAATACCTTCACGGGAAAGGATGGGCAAAATTCCCGTTACTTCTTCAGATGAGGAAGGTTCAACAATTATCTGCACTCCCTGTGTGATAAGATCTTCAGCTGCTTTTTCTGCATCCCCTTTTGTTCCGTCAACGTATGCTTTTTTTACCACAACGGTAGTGTTCATTCCCGCTGCTTTGTAACTGTCGTTGAGATCAGAGACGGCTAGATCAATAGCTGCCTCAACTCCGGGTCCATAAGAGGCGCTATCTCCGCTCTCACTGATAATTGAGCCTATTACAATCTGGTTTTCTCCTGATACCGCACCGATACAGATAACAGTTAGCAGAATCCCTATGATTATCCATTCTCTCATAAAACCTCCCTAAACCTAATAAGTCATTGTGTGAGACGAAGGATTAACATATTTTTTGTGCATCTCCAACACTCACCTGGACATTTGGATTTCATACATGAATAATTCCCTTGATTACTTAAATCTGACGACATGCGGAATGCTATTAATATGGAGGATAGATCCTTCACGATTTTTGAAACAAGTTTCAAAAATCTTTCAATGAGGGGTAATAATGAGCATGTTGAAGAGATTGCTAGATATGCTCCCAAGGGGATGAGGAACCCGCATGTGTCCGCTTACAACATCTATACAATAAGGAATTGGTGTTGGTCGATTACGGTTCTTATTTATACTATCTCAATGGAAATAGTAGTATGGTGCGACGGCCTCCAGAGCTCATATATAATGTGGACGAGAAGCCTCCTCTTATTCCCCTTTTTCTTCTCGGTCTTCAGCATGTTTTTATCATAACCATCAGCCTGATTTTCCCGGTTGTTATCGTAAAAACAGTTGGAGGAAGTGACGCCGAGGCTGTATTCATGGTCAGTATGGGGATGCTTGCAGCCGGTCTTGTCACCATGATGCAATCATATGGGAAGCATGGCATCGGGTCAGGATATCTCTGTCCTTCACTATGTGGCCCTTCTTATCTCTCCTCTGCAATAATGGCAGCACAAGCGGGAGGACTGCATCTCCTCTTTGGTATGATCTTTCTCTCCGGTGTTGCTGAAGCGATGCTCTCGCGAGTAATCTCAAGACTTCGTACCCTTTTTCCCGCCGAAGTTACCGGAGTTGTGGTCACCTTTGTAGGTATCGCAGTTCTTCCCATTGCTTTTCCGCGATTTGTTGGATATAATGCAGAAACCGGTATGATGAACTCAATAGATCTCATCATCGCTGTGATCACGTTATCCATCATGATAGGGCTGAATCTCTATACCAAAGGGAGAATTAAACTCTATTGTGTCCTGATTGGTATGATCTGCGGATACATATTATCAGCGTTATTGGGTGTCCTTAACTACTCCCACATTGGGAAGATTCTCGATGCTCCATTGCTTGGATTTCCGGAATTATCGCATTTTGGTCTTGCGTTTGATGTAACACTTATCCTTCCGTTTCTTATTGCAATGATCTGCTCAACATTAAAGTCAATCGGTGATATTACCACCTGTCAACGGGCCAATGATCTGGACTGGAAACGTCCTGATATGAATAATATACAAGATGGTATTTTAGCCGACGGACTGGCAGATGTTATCAGTGGTCTACTTGGGACATTCAGCCAGTCTACTTCCTCAAGTAATGTCGGTCTTTCCATTGGCACAGGGGCTACATCCCGGTATATTGGGTATTCCATTGGTGCTATCTTTATTGTTCTCTCATGTTTTCCAAAACTAGCAATGATGTTTGTGATAATGCCGTCACCAGTAATGGGGGCAGCTCTGCTGTATACAGTATGCTTCATGGTGATCGCAGGACTTCAGATAATCAATTCCCGGATGATGGATGTTAGAAAGACCTTTGTCATTGGCCTTTCATTCCTGATTGGTCTGTCAGCAATGATGCCGGGTATCTATACGAATATTCCAGAGATTCTAAAGCCGGTCTTTGCTTCGACCCTGTCACTCGCAACCATCTCTGTTATTATCCTTAACCTTCTCTTAAGAATAGGAATAAAATCTTCAAAAGTTCTGATCATCTCTCCTCATGATAATGCTGCTCGCAAGATCTTTGACTTTATGAAACTTCAGGGTGGAGAATGGGGGGCCAGGCCTGAGATAGTCTCCCGGGCAACATCAGCGATTAATGAAGGATTTGAAGCAATCTCCCTTATTAACCCTGATATTGAAGGAGTTGAGGTACAGGTATCCTTTGATGAATTAAACCTTGATGCTGATATCAGGTACAAGGGTGCACAACTGGATATCCAAATGTGTCGCCCTTCAGACACAATTATTGCTGAAGATGACAGAGGAATCGCATATCTGGCAAGTTATATGCTCCATCGGTATGCTGATCGGGTGAGTACTCATCAAAAGGGAGATATATCGCATGTATTCATTCACTTTGACCATTAATAAAACATGAAATTATCCCTTTTCTTCCTGCAGAAGAAATATAACTTAATAGAAATATTCGGAGTCATACATGGAGATTAAATCAGAATTAATCGATAACGCGATGATAATTAAAATTGTCGGATTGTTGGATGCATCAAATTATAAATTCTGTGAAGACACTATCCAGTCACATATTCAGGAGGGAACCAGAAATATGGTATTTAATCTGCAAGATCTTGAATATATGAGTAGTGCCGGAGTACGAGTTTTTATAAAAACATACAGGTCTCTGTCTGCACAGAGAGGTCATATGGCATTCTCCTGTCTGCAGCCATTTGTCAGAGAAATTTTTGAAGTAGCCGGTCTTATCCCCGAGTTTCAAATATTTTTGGATAATGAGGGTGCAATAAAGTCATTTACCTCTTCTGATAATGATTGATCTTATTATAAATGTAGGATTTGAGCTCTTTCAAATCATTTGTGTTATTACCCTGGGATCCTATTTTATTATCAGGACCGGGCCATTTAATCGTGTTCTGGGGAGTGTAGGGTCAATAAGAGATAAATTTCTCCTTATTCTCTTCTTTGGTATGTTGTCTATATATGGGACAATGAGTAATATCGTGCTCTTTGGTTCTCCGGCAAATGTTCGGGATCTTGGTCCAATATGTGCAGGTCTTACCTTTGGACCATGGATAGGAATTGGTTCTGCCATTATTGGCGCAACCTTCAGATATAGTCTCGGAGGAATTACTGTTATTCCTTGTACTCTTACCACATTGATTTCAGGACTGTTAGCAGGATTCGTATGGATTATTAACAAAAAGAGAGTTATCGGAAAATTATCTGCAATATTCTTCATCCTATGTATTGAGATTATTCATTTTGGCCTTATTCTTTTCATTGCCGGAGATGGGCCAGAAGTAATGTCTATATTGGAGAATATGTGGGTTATTATGCTTCCCCTGTATATTATTGGAATATTAATCTACTCTCTTGTTTTTCAAAATTATATCACTGAAGTGAAGAACCGGGAGGAACTTGAAAGAAAACAGGTTGAGCTCATGTCTGCCCAGGAGATTCAAAAAAGTTTTCTCCCGGATCTTGCTCCTGTTGTCCCAGGATATAGCATATATGCACAAACTATATCTGCACGTGAAGTCGGCGGTGATTTTTATGATTACATCTCTTTTGATGATGACCGGTTCGGGTTTGTCATTGCCGATGTATCAGGAAAAAGTGTTCCTGCTGCATTATTTATGGCTCTTTCATGCACTATGGTCAGAGTTTCATCTCAATGGGTTCAGAGACCGGATCTTGCAGCTGAACAGGTGAATAAGCTAATTGCACGGTATGCTGATAGTGGTATGTTCTTCTCCATGTTCTATGGCGTGATAACACCGAAAGACGGAGTAGTTAATTATGTCAACGCCGGACATCCTCCACCAATAATTTTTAGAGAAAAAGGATCATTTGATGAAATCCATCTCACTGGAAGTATTATTGGATTTATGGAACATCAGGTATTTAGGGAGGCCACTTTCACTCTATTCAGGGGAGACCTCCTTCTCAGTTATACAGATGGGGTAACCGAAGCCAGGCGATCTGATGGGGAGATGTTTGGAAAAGAACGGTTATATAATGTAGTTGACAAGAATCGATCCAAATCTGCAAAAGAGATAGTAGACATTATTATGGGTGAGATAAGAGCATTTGTGGACGAAGAACCACAATATGATGATATAACTCTTCTCACTATCAAAAGAGAAGAACCCTGATATTGAACGACATGATTCATAAAAGTAGTATTGCCACCAACGTTGATACAGAAAATAAGAAAGAGAACTATTCCCAAACATTTCCCCTCCAAAGAAAAATTCTGGGTAATAGAGTTTCTGAAGTCTTCAGATGTAGCACTATCGATTATTCAGTTGATCCGAATTCCTCAGCTTTCTTTAATGCTTCTGCTTCTTTCTCTGTATTTCCCTGCTTTTGATAGGATTCAGCAAGACCTGCATACAGGTTACCCAGATCTGATGAAGCATCTGCTCCGGAATCAGTATATTTAGTTATTGCAAGATTATATGCAGTAGTGGCCTTCTGATACTGCTGAGTCTCGAGCAACGATCGTGCTTTGCCTGCATAGGGAACCCAGGCATACTTACTCTCTTTTGCATAACTAATCGCATAGTCATATGAAGAAAGGGCAGTCTGATATCGCATGAGTCCTTCAAGTGCATACCCGCGACCACACCAGGCCTCAAAAGCAAGTGGCTCGAAAGTAGTGGCTTCCTCAAAATATAATCGTGCATCTGCAAAAGAACTTGCAGCAAGGAGTTCTTTTCCAGTATTTACATATGAGACTTCTTTTGAGGTGAGAGCCTTATCCTGTTTCATCTGATCATACAAATCAACAATTATTTCACTTTCATTCACCTTTTCATTGATCCAGGCGGAAGAACCCATCCACTTCTGGGTATAACCGGTCTCTCCGAATGCAGGAAGAGGGACAATCAAACAGGAAATGATTATTACCAGTACAGGGAAGAGAAATCTCACATCCCTTTGTGAAGTACGAGAGAATAGTAATCTCATACTATACCTCTTTCATCA
>DATMXW010000182.1:0-21977 GCA_035561295.1 Methanospirillum sp.
GAGTATTAGTATATGAGCGACGTATATACATGTATCACAAGGAGTGCCTGCAAAGACACTTTCGTGATGTGGAGGATAACATGACAGAAAAGATTGCTATGAAGTTCATTCGCCTCGCTATCATAGCTCTCCTCCTGATTATGATTCCGGCATCCGCAGCATATTCAATTCCGGTTGTACCATCATATAATCTGGAGCAGGGCAAAGGCATAATTCAAAGTGCTCAAGTATCGATCCCTGATAATCATCAGAACCAACCTCTCAATCTCGAACAAAACAGTGATATCAGAGGTATTAATGTGGAACTGTCATCATCGACCTACAGAGGGAATTATCTGGACACAACTTCAGATAAGGTTGATCCCCAAGATGATCGTCCCTTTGTCGGGGGGGCTACCGTTCAGTACACCATAAATCCGGATAACACGATAACAGGGACCGCCGATTACAAATTCGTTACCCCCGGCTGGACTATTAATAAACAGGGAACAATATCAGGAAAAGCCGATCCTGTAACCGGGAGCCTGCAGATATCATCAAATCAGGATGCAGATATTACCTTCCTGGGTGAAAAAATACCGATTGAAATGAATATTAATGCCAAAGATGAAGGTAAGGGGTTTGAAGGGACTAAAACGATAACCCTTGCTGACCTGACAGTGACCCTTGGGTTTCATGGAAAGACCCTGGGATAACTTTCTCATAGGCAACTAATGCTGAACCGTTCCAGATCTGCTTGCTAACCGGAAATAATTCTTTTTTAAGATTCTTTTTTGGCACAAGGTTTTTTAGAAAATCTATGCAATAACTAACATCTTTGAACCTTATGGACCCGATTATCTGTTTCGGGTAATGTGAGGTAAGGAAAAAAAATCAAGATCCGTTGGTTTTAACGATATCTCGTTTAATGCGGCTAAATTTTAAATCCCTGAATCTGTCCCTTCAGGGTTTCAACGGTCTCATGAAGTCTGGTAATTACTCTGGCAATCTCCTGGATGGATTTATCTGTCTCTTTTGTATCTGATGCAGATCTATTGGCTGCGTAAGCAGTTGCGGACACAAGGTTTGCAGTAGAATGTGCATTAGCAGTAATCTCTTCAGTAGTTGCTGATTCTTCCTCAACCGCCCCGGCAATATCAGTCAGGTGCAGGGTAATAGCCTGGATCTCCTGAATTATTGCCCTAAAGGATTCTGAAGACCTGATCACATCATCTCTCCCGTGTTGAATTTCATTTGCCGTTCCTGCAGCAATATGGACCGTTTGATCAATAGTTTCTGAAAGCTCTTTGATTATCTCGTAAATCTGTGCAGCAGATTTTTCAGAATCAGACGCAAGTTCCTTAACCGCTGATGCAACCACTGAGAATCCTGCTCCTGCTTCCCCTGCGCGAGCTGCTTCTATCGCTGCGTTTAATGCCAGCATGTTAGTCTGGTCCGCAATCTCACTGATGGTATTCGTGATTATCTTTATCTGGTCCATTTTTACTAATACGATATCCATCGAAGAGACGACTTTTCCTATTGAATCTTCTATAGAATAGATCCTGGTTACTGCTGCCTCTGATAGTATCATTCCCTCTTCAGCCTGCTTATTACCCTGATGTGCCTTGTTGACAAGATCATCGGTTCGTACAGAAACGTGTGATATTGACGAGGTCAGATCCTGAAGTACGGTAAGAATCTGATGATTCATCTGGTTTATTTCATCAGTTTTGTCACTCACTTCTCTGGTCTGATCGGTAAGAGAAGATGTACCTGATCTGATAATATTAACCTCGTCTGATAATTGGTCAGCTACAATCGTAAGGGCTTCTGCCTCATTCTGAAGTGCGCTCACCAAAGACTGTATCCGGTTGGCTGCCCTGATAAAGTTCTCCTTAAATAATTCAAATTCTCCACCGGTTTGTATTGATTCATCAAAGTGTGTCCTCAGATCACCCTCAGCAAATTGTTTGAGTACCCGAATCATCTCCTGTAAAGGTGTCCGGATAGCCTCAAGCAGAGAATTTATTCCGGATGCGACATGTCTGAACTCGCCAGTCAGCGGCTCAAGGTCAATGCCAGTAGATATTTCTCCGGATCCTGCACGGAGAGTCAACGAGAGGATAGCATCATTCAGAGCTGTCTGTTCCCGATCACGTTCTGCTGAAATATCAGATGCTTGTTTGCGTGATTCTGCCATCTCATTAAAGAGAATACCAATCTCTTCTATCTCGTCATTGGTCTGAATATTGACCCGTGCTGTAAGATCTCCCTGTTTCAGGGAACCTATTCCCTTCATCAAATCTGCAAGTGGTGCTGTCATCTTTCGAACAGCCACATAGAGGATGCACAGACCGGATGAGATAAAGATGATTGCCAGGAGGACCAGTTGCCTGGTGAGATCCTCAGCCTGCTTGGTTATGTCACCGAACGGGGTGAGTATTAGGACCGTCCATATGCCATCTGTCTTCCCTATTGTTACGTGCTTGCCAGCGATCAGTACTCTCCCATCTGGACCGTTGTATGGGATTTGGAAGTCTTTTCCGGAATCTAGAGATGGGGAAAGTGATGAATCAGTAATAAAAACCTCTAACGGACTTCCTATGAGATCAGGTCTTCCTGATGCCGCCGCAATTGTTTTTTCAGGACTGATGATAAGCATCTGCGAACCCGGATGTCTGCTAATTATCTCATCTGCCTGATCCTGCAGAAACGAGAGAGATATATCTACACCAACGATACCCAGAAATCGTCCGTCAGGTAGTATCGGGGTGATGGCAGAGGTCATTAGAACATCTTTTCCCCCGACAGCGTCCACATACGGGGCCATCATGATGGTCTTTCCCGAATCTCTCGGCATTGTATACCAATCTGCAGAGTACATCAGGGTTTCACCTGGGGGAAATTCGTGTTGAATTACTGTTCCCGCATCATCCCGGTAAAAGTCTGATTCAAATGCCCCGTTTATATCGTAGGGCGATATTCCTGCGTACTGGTTATCTGCACCATCGAAGGCATCTGGATCCCAGGAGGTATAAATCTGAATATATTGTGGATTTTTTTCGAAAATCTCTTTCAGCATTGCATCAACTTGTTGCCTGGATACTTGCATATTGTTTTTTTTCAGCCCGGTGAACAAATCAGCAAGTTGGTCCATGCTGAGTACTGCGTCTTCTGATGATGATTTAAAGAGTATTGATGCATATTCACAGGCTGCAAACTGTTCTTCGCCTGCACTCTGCACTGCTTCATTGTGGACAGAAAGACCAGCATATCCGATAATGGACCCTGATACCAGAAGAAGAATACACCCCGACCAGAGTAATATTTTTTGAGATAAACCTGATCCTATGTTTAAAAATCGAATAACCATATAATCGCTGGTATGATGTTAACGAGGGTAATAATTAATGTTGTGCAGAATCATGAGGCTGATTTGAGTATCAGTCAATTGAGGAAAAAAACTGCATATGGATCCGGTAAGGATGAACCTCTTATCTTATCCATGACTATAATAACATACATGATACTGCATGGTCGAGGGATCTCTCCGGGAACCGGAATTGGTCCACTCCTTATTGGTCCTGATCCGATCTCATTTCTTTCAGGTGTAAATCCCGAAACCGGGATAATCATGGAGAAGGGTCATCCACTAGAAGGGCAGGATATTACTGGAGCAGTTCTTGCATTTGATTATGGCAAAGGATCTACGGTGGGTAGTTACATTTTGTATGCTCTCTCCCGAAGCGGGCATGCCCCAGCTGCTATCATAAATACTGAGGCAGAGACCATTGTTGCGGTTGGAGCAATTATTGGGAAGATACCTATGGTCGATCATGTCGGGATCTCCTTATCTTCCTTACCTCAGGGAAAAATTGCAGAAGTGAATGGGACTGAGGGAACTATCTCTATCACCGTCTGATTGGTTTAACAATCGAAG
This sequence comes from Methanospirillum sp., assembly GCA_035561295.1. Taxonomy (GTDB): domain Archaea; phylum Halobacteriota; class Methanomicrobia; order Methanomicrobiales; family Methanospirillaceae; genus Methanospirillum. The sequence goes on from DATMXW010000182.1 coordinate 3,923, forward strand.
AGATAGTAATCTCATTTAATATTAGAGTAGGATTCTGCAGAAACAGGGTCAAGATAGAGATATCCAAAATCCTTACAATAATCCACCATCGTCTTGACTGTTGCTATGGTTTTTTGCTCTGATTGTTCTGCCTGGCCCAAATATCTGCTTGCCGTCATAGGTGCGGTAGGATCTCCTCCAATTTGTTTATAATAAATTGCATTCTTCAGGTTGGTAGCATATCCTTCCAGATCAATCATAAATCCCAGATATTTGTTGAAGATGATCTCCTGCTTGCTGTCAAGACCGGGAAAAACCCTTTTCTCTACGTTTGGTCTCTCCAGTTGGTATGTCTTGCGGATATTCTGGATCAGCTGCTCTAGTCTGAGTGACTGATCCTGTATTTCATTATCATTCAGGGCATTTCGTGCCGCTTTTATGGCAATATAGTTCTCAGTTAATGTTGGAAAAGTCTGTTTTATGAACGTAGGAAGATCTTTTGCAATATTTGTCTCAACAGAAGGGGTTTTCTGTTGCGTCAGGGTCGCCGTGATGGCAGGGATTTTTGTAGTTTCTGGCCTTTGTGATGGTTCACTCACCTTCGGGGTGCCTATTTGTGCGGGAACCTGGGGTGTTTTCTCCAGTTCCTGGGGGTTTGACTGAACTAGTGTCTGAACTGGTTGAATGCTTTGTGATTCAGCAGGTTTTCCGATCTCCTGAGAAACGCATCCAGCCAAACAGCCTAGCAGAATGAAAAAAATCAGTAGCTGAAATGCACACATGTTCATATCAGATGATCCTTATCCATACTATTAAAATATAGGGATTGGCTCCTGGTGAATTCTCGCGAAATTACTCTGATATCTGGAATCATGGCGTCAGGTTTTATTTATGTATCAGGAGCATAACCGGGCTCCGTCTGTGTGGAAGGTGCTCCGATTACCTGTCTGTGAAGGATCCCTGAATAATACCACTGAATAGGCACAGCTCCTCCTGTATTTATACTACTTTTGGTGAGGGAGCCATTATCCTTGTAGGAGTAATGCCCTCACCTACAACAAATCATGAGTTATTAAGTCTGTAGCCGTCGATACTTATACACACTCTTTCGAAAACCATCCACTTTTCCCGGAGGTTCAGTTTGTCAAATACGTACGATTCCGGAAATATTAAAATTCTTAAAGGTCTTGAACCCGTCCGGGAACGCCCGGCGATGTATATCGGTTCAACTGACACCAGAGGTCTTCATCACCTTGTATATGAGGTCGTTGATAACTCCATCGATGAGGCTCTTGCTGGATATTGCAATCAGATTGATGTTCTCATCCATCTTGACGGCAGTGTCAGCGTTGAGGATAATGGGCGAGGAATTCCTGTCGATGCGATGAAAGAAAACCAGAACCGCAGTGCTCTTGAAACAGTACTGACTGTTCTGCATGCAGGTGGTAAGTTTGATAAGGACACCTATCAGGTCTCCGGAGGTCTGCATGGCGTTGGTGTCTCAGTCGTGAATGCTCTCTCCGTAAAACTTACCGCACAGGTCTGGAAAGATGGATGCGAGTATGAGATGCAGTTCTCACGAGGCGGGGTAATCCAGGAGCTTACTCGTCGTGAGGAGACAATAGAAGATCTCCATAAGCGGTATATCAGGCGATATGGAGAACTACCTGCAGATGTACCTGCAACCTGTGCCGATTTCCTTCGAAGTTTCCGCGCAGAGGTAACCGGGACCTGTATCACCTTCAAACCTGATAACACCATATTTGAAACAGTTGAATATGATTATGACATTCTTGTTCACCGGATGCGTGAACTCGCCTTCCTGAACAGTGGAATTCGTATAAAAATTACAGATCAGAGGTGCGAGGACTGGGATGAATGTAGTGAAAACTTCTGTTTTGAGGGGGGGATTTCAGAGTATGTCAGATTCCTTAATCGTGAAACACCTACTGTTCATGAAAGTATCATCGCCCTCAGTAAAAAAGATCATGAGCACCGGGTTGAGGTTGAGATAGCACTTCAGTATTCAAGCGGATTTTCAGAGAAGGTCTTCAGCTATGTGAACAGTGTCAATACTCGTGAAGGGGGGACACATCTGGAGGGATTCAGATCAGCCCTGACCAAGACCATCAATAAGATGGGAAAGGAGAACAAGGTCATCAGGGATCCTAACTTTGCACTTAAAGGAGAAGACGTCCGTGAGGGTCTTACTGCCATCGTCTCTGTTAAGATGGCCAATCCACAGTTTGAAGGGCAGACCAAGATGCGGCTTGGGAATAGTGAGGTCAAAGGGATCATTGACTCACTGGTCTATGCAACTCTCAGCGAGTATTTTGAAGAGCATCCCAAGGACCTCGTTGCTATCATTGAGAAGGCGATGCTGGCATATCAGGCCAGGGAAGCTGCACGAAAAGCACGTGAACTTGCCAGAAGGAAAAGCACTCTTGAGTCATCCGGACTTCCCGGAAAATTGGCAGACTGCTCTGAACGCTCACCTGCGAAGAGTGAGATTTACATTGTAGAAGGAGATTCTGCAGGTGGTAGTGCCAAGCAGGGACGTGACCGGCGATTTCAGGCAATTCTACCACTCCGTGGAAAGATCCTGAATGTTGAAAAGGCTACGGTCCATAAAATTCTGAAAAATAATGAAATACAGTCACTAATCTCGGCTATTGGAACCGGTGTGGGTGAGTCGTTTGACATTGAGAAGGCCAGATATCATCATATTATCATTATGACTGATGCTGATGTTGATGGTGCTCATATCAGTACCCTTCTTCTGACCTTCTTTTTCAGATATATGCAACCTCTTATTGAATCAGGATATATCTATCTCGCTCAGCCCCCGCTCTACCGAATTGCAAAAGGCAAGCAGGAGCAGTACGCGTATACTGAAGAACAGATGCGTACAATCCAGCAGAATATGGGAGACAAAGGAGTTGGAATTCAGCGGTACAAGGGTCTTGGTGAAATGAATGCCATCCAGCTCTGGAGTACCACTATGGATCCTGAAACCCGCATTCTGAAACAGGTAATGATAGATGATGCCAGTTATGCAAATGAGATATTTGAGAAACTGATGGGAGATGATGTCTCTGCAAGGAAGGATTTTATAAAACGTCATTGTAAAGAGGTGACAAATCTTGACATCTGAAGATAATCAGCCTGAAACGACAACTCTTACGACTCATCGTGTTGAACCGGTGAACATCGAAGAGGAGATGAAGATCTCGTATATTAACTATGCGATGTCAGTCATCATCGGTCGTGCCATCCCTGATGTCCGTGATGGATTAAAACCCGTTCACCGTCGTTCACTCTTTGCGATGTGGGAAATGGGCAACACCCATGATAAGGCGTATAAGAAGTCGGCCCGTGTAGTCGGAGACGTCATGGGTAAATTTCATCCGCACGGCGATAGTGCCATATATGATACTATTGTCAAGATGGCTCAGCCGTTTTCCTATCGGATGATGCTTGTTGATGGTCAGGGTAACTTTGGTTCTGTCGATGGAGACGCACCGGCAGCAATGCGTTACACCGAGATCAGACTCAAGCCTGAGGCTGAAGAGCTCCTGATTGATCTCGAGAAAGAGACCGTCGAGTTTGTTCCTAATTTTGATGAATCGCTGGAAGAACCATCAGTCCTCCCGGCAAAACTTCCAAATCTTCTGATTAATGGATCTGATGGTATTGCGGTTGGAATGGCAACTAAAATGCCTCCGCACAATCTGCGTGAGGTATGCACTGCAATATGCCATTATCTCAAAAATCCGGAATCTACCGTTGAAAATCTCATGCAATTCCTGCCAGGACCTGACTTCCCGACCGGTGGAGTTATTATGGGGAATGCAGGGATTGTCAGTGCATTTCTGACCGGACAGGGTAAACTGACAGTCCGGGGAGTTGCAGAGATTGATGAAAGTGGCAAGCGTGAACAGATTATTGTCACTGAGCTTCCGTACCAGGTCAATAAGGCAAGACTCATCGAACATATTGCTGAACTTGTCAGAGAGAAGAAGATCGACGGGATCTCAGACATCAGAGATGAGTCGGATAAAGAAGGGATGCGTGTTGTCATCGATCTCAAGAAAGGTACCCGTCCCCAACTTATTCTGAACCATCTTTTTAAGCACACGGCTCTTGAAACGACCTTCGGAATTATTAATCTTTCAATTGTAGATCGCCAGCCCCGGGTACTTGGTCTCATCCCGATGATTGATCAGTTTATCAAACACCGGATTACGGTCATCACCCGAAGGAGTGAATTTGATAAACGGAAGGCTGAAGAACGGGTTCATCTGCTTCGCGGGCTCCTGCATGCAATTGATAATATTGATGCAGTCATTGCGACCATACGGGCAGCCCAGACAGCAGATGACGCCAAAACTGCTCTTATTGCAAAGTTTGAACTGGATGAAGCCCAGTCAACTGCGATCTTGCAGATGCAGCTTCGCCGGCTTGCAGCGCTTGAAAAGCAGAAACTCATTGATGAGAAGGAACAGCTGGAGTCGGTAATTCGCCGTCTTATGGAACTGCTCTCTTCTGAAACAAATATTCGAACTGCCATTTACGCTGAACTCGAAGAGTTATCTGCTAAGTTTGGGGATAAACGCCGGACTCAGATCACAGGCGACATCATCACTATTGAGAAAGAAGATCTCATCCCTAACAAACAGGTGCTCGTTTGTCTGACCAATCACAACTATGTCAAGTATATGGATGTGGATTCGTATCGGACTCAAGGTAGGGGAGGACGAGGGATTATGGGAATTTCGACAAAAGATGATGATTTTGTCGAACAGGTGTTTGTTGCCTATACTCATGATCACCTCCTCTGTTTCACATCCAGGGGAAGAGCCTACTGGCTGCGTGTGTTTGATATCCCAGAGGCATCCCGTCAGAGCAGAGGCAAGGCAATTGTCAACCTGCTTGATCTCCAGAATGAGGAGCGGGTTACTGCAGTCATACCAGTCAAGGAGTTCTCAGCTGATCGATTCTTCCTCTTCCTGACAGAACAGGGAATGACGATTAAGATCCCCCAGGATGAGTTCTCACGGCCTCGTTCAACCGGAGTCAATGCCATAACACTTCGTGACGATGATAATCTGGTTCATGTTATCGTTACTGATGGTACACAGGAAGTTCTGATCACTACCCGGTATGGTCAGAGTCTTCGGTTCCATGAGGATCAGATCTCTCTTCGCCACCGGAATGCTCTCGGTGTTATCGGTATGCGCATGCGTGATGATGATGTAGTACGGAGCCTTACTGTTGTTGAGGAGGATAAGATGTTGCTCACCATTACAGAGGCAGGATATGGAAAACGTGCCAGTTTTGATGAGTACAGGGGTCATGGCAGAGGTACCCTCGGAGTCAGGAACATAAAGGTGAACCGTAATGATGGGGTTGTTACCGCCTTTGCAGTCTCTGATGATGAAGAGATCATCCTGATGAGTAGTGAAGGAAATGTTATCAGGACCCTGGTTAGTAAGATCTCAATTCAGGGCCGTAGTACCCGGGGGGTACGAATGATGAAGATTGGAAAGGGTGACCGGGTGGTTGGAGTTACCTCACTATCACCAGAAGAGCAGTCTGAACTCACTGATATCCCTCAGGCAGAGATCGTTGATGAAGGCGATGATGATGCTGGATCAGATCTCGAGTAATTTTTTTTATCTTTGTTCACTAGTATAGTGAAGAAGAATTACGGTTAAAAAAGGCTGTTATACAAATTTACCGGCGTTTTTTGGAAGAGCGATCTCAAATCGCACCCCTTGCCCTTCAACACCAGTCTCTGTTATTATAAGGCCCGTTATCGCCAGTATCTCACGGGATAAGAAGAGACCAAATCCGGTATTTTTGCCAAATCCACGATCAAAGATCTTTTTCTTCTCTTTTTCAGGAACACCAACCCCATTATCCTGATACACCAGAACATACCCTTCAGGCATTTCTTTGAGTGAGAAGGTAATTTCACTTACTCTCTGTCCATGCATCAGCGAGTTCGTAATAAGGTTGGAGAACACTTTTTCAAGGAGGGGATCTGCAAAGAGCTCAAACCGGTTAAGTTCTTCTGACCAAGAGACAAACTCACATCTTCTGCCATCTTTAGCACTTTTTATCCGTTCACCTGCATTCTGCCATACCGGTGCTTTCACTCCGACATCCTGGTATTCTTTGGTGAAGACGATCTGACTTCTAATAGACTGGGTTGCTTCTACCTGTTTGTCGATAAAAGGCATCAGATTGGGATCTGCATTCTTCTTTTTAAGCAGGTCAAGATAAGCCAACAGGATCGTTATCTGATTGAGGATGTCATGCCGGGTAATACTTGAGAGCAGATTGAGTTTTTTATTACTTTGCAGAAGAGCATCCTGTGCAAGTTTGCGATCGGTCACATCATTCCCGAGTAGTAATATCGCTGGCCCGTCTCTCCAGGATATTCCCACGAGACCAATTTCAAACCAGATGATGTCGCCTTGTGCATTGAACATTCTAACAGACTGGCCAGCCTGAACAACTCCGCTCTTTGTTGCAGTTCCCAGCATAGTCCTGAGGGGCTCCTGATCATCAGGATATACCCATCCCATCAGGGATTTTCCTGAAATCTCTTCCTCTTTTCGCTTTAGGACTGTCGAAGCTTTTGGGTTAGAAAAGATGACCGTCTCGCTGCGAAGAACAAAAACGGTCTCATTCGCATTATTTACCAATACCCTATACTGTTCTTCCCGGTTTTTGAGTGCTTGTTCTGCTTTTCTTCGCTCAGTAATATCTCTGGCAATAGTCATTACAAGGCTCTGATCCCGGATCTTGATCGGATAGGTCATCACTTCGGCAAAGACTTCTTTTCCATCCTTGCGTGCAATGGTAACTTCATCTGGTCCGGTTGATTTCCCGAGAGCATTACGGGCAAAGAGAACTGCGGTGCGGGTCAGATGCATTGAGGCTATCAGACCCATGGTAAAGATATTTTTTCCACGCAGATCTTCTTTAGTATATCCGGATAATTCGGTAACCGCTAGGTTGGAATCAACAAAGGTCCCTTTGATATCAGTGAGGAAATATGCCTCCGGTGCATAATCAAAGAGAATCTTCAGACGTTCTTCTGAATTTTTGACTTCTGTCTCTGCTGCTTTACGTTCACTGATATCAGTCAGAACAATGGTGACAGCTCTGACTTCCTTCTCGTCATCATCCCGGACCGGGGTAAACCGCCGAATATAATCATGTCCTTGCCAATGGAATTCATCTACATAGGGTTTACCGGTGGTAAGAACTCTGTCTACCCCTTCATCAAACCGTGCCTCCTCTCCGGGGGGCATAAGAACCCTCATCCGCTGCTCCAGGTATTTGTCAGCGAGATCTCCGAGCTTCTTTCGATGATATGAGTTCATGAACAGATAGCAGGATTCATCATCCACCATGAAAATTGAATCCCCGGTAGATTCAACAACACTTCGATAATTTGCCTGGGTAATCTGCAGACTAGTTAGTGTTGATCGTTGCTCTGTAACGTCACGGAAACTCCAGACCCTACCGATAATCGTTCCACCGATCTTCTGCGGCAGGGTCACCCGTTCAAATATTCTGCCATCCCTGAATTCAAGGACATCAAATGCATCTTTCTCCGGATTGCTGTGGAGCCAGTTTACTTTCTCAATAAACTCCTCACGGTTCTCCAGTTGATCCTCCAAAAAGGCAAGAAGGACCTCTTCATCCCGCTCTGATATGACTGATTCAGGGATGTACCACATCTCCTGAAACTTCTGGTTATAGTTTATGATTCTGCCTGACCTATCAACCACAAATAAACCATCTGAGGTCGATTCAAGAGTTGCTGCCATCAGGGAGGCACCCCGGGCAACCTCATCCTCAAGTTTGATACGGTCAGTCATATCAGTTGATACGATAGTTACTGCCAGAACCTGGGATGATGACTGATACTTAACAGGGATGAATTTCCGATAATAGTGCCTTCCTTCTTTCTCATATTGCTCGAGATAATAATTATTATGCACCATTACCTGATTCATCGAATGAATGAATCGTTTGTTCTCTTCCTCTGAATGGAAATCCCGGTACATCTTTGACTCATAATTCTCTCCATAAATTCCCATTCTTTTTTGATGCGGGGTATTGATGTAGAGATATCTGTAATGCCGGTCAACCATGTAGATAGAGTCTTCTGTGGCCTCTACAATGGTATGAAAATTAGTTTCAGCATATTTGTGAGCTTCTTCAGCCTGCTTGAGCCTTACAAGTTGCCTGATAAAAGTGTTGAGCTGAGCTTTTTCAAGGTCTTGATCACTATTCTTCTGATAAAAGTAGTCGATTCCTGCCCTGAGCGCTTCTTTTGCGATTGCTGGTCCCTGTTCGCCAGTAAAAATTGTGATCGGGCTTGATTGGATCTGTTTTTTCAACCGATTTATATAATCAATCCCATTTTGAGGGCCAAGATCAAAGTCAGATATGACTACATCAACATGAGTAGTCTGCATCTTTTTTATACTGTCTTTTACATCAGTAACTGGTATGACATCTATCCGTGCACCATTCTCAGAGAACAAACGAGTAATTACCGAGAACTGTTGTGGATCCCCTATGGTCAGGATCATAATAGATGCTATTGTCTTCACCCCCCGGTGTAGAACCAGATACAATACGTTATACTCAAGACTGGATAAAACACTACCGTGTTGACTTGGTTTATCTAGTAATTATTATGAGAAACTCGTTTCTACTCAGGAAGTACACGACTGTATCACCCGGTCCACCATCGTCCTGGTTCTTTCTGAATAAAGTCTTGCATTTGTGACAATGTGTGCATAGGTGACCTCTTCTTTACCTATTCCATTTGCAAAATTATCTACGGTGCATATTGCCGCAAATGGGATGTTCATTTCACGCGCTGTTGTAGCTTCGCTGGCAAGAGTCATGCCAACGATGTCTCCCACACTCCTGAGCCATCTGATCTCAGCAGCAGTCTCGATACGTGGGCCGCTTGTCTGGATATAAGTTCCAGATCCTCTGGCCTCGGGAATTGCTTTTATCAAGGCTTCCCTGAGATGTCTGGAGAATTCTGGTTTCACATGCCCGACAGAGTGATTAAAAATGGTTGATTCTGCCTGCAGGGTTAGGTAATCATCAGGAATTACCAGGTTTCCCGGAGCAATCTCACTATTTAGGGAACCGGTAGAACCAATGGCTATGATGCGATCCACTCCCGCAAGTGCAAGGGCTCCTATGTGGGATCGGTAATTTATCCGGTGCGGAGACCTGCGCTTCTGATGTCTCTGGAGCAGAACAACATTATCACCAACAAGGAGAGTGGATGATCCATAGGGGGTATCTATAATCTCTGATTTCCAGTCTGTAAACGATAATTCAAGGAGCGATGTCCCACCAATGATCCCAAGCATATATTATGGCCCCTCCAGATAGGAGAAATACTTCATACTTTTTGTCCTGTCTTTGATATACATCTGTTCGATCAAGGGGAAATTAAGAACGGGGGGTGAATCCATATTTGAGATAGTTATATATGGTTGTTCTGATAACCTATGAAGGCGGGCCGGTAGATCAGTGGTAGATCGCTACCTTGGCATGGTAGAGGCCGCGTGTTCAATTCCCGCCCGGTCCATCCGCACCTATCTGTTTTTCTTTTTGTTGGTTAAAGCTGCTAAAAGACCTCATTAAATGCAATATCTCAGGTCGAGCATAACGGTAATGTTACGCGAAAATCCCTTGTAGGTGCATCCAGATCTTCTTTTAGAAAGGGTTTGTGGATTTTCCCTGGTAGGGGCAGAGATCTGACAAGATGCATTGATTACATGATGGTTTTTTCGCCGTGCAAGTTTTCCTTCCATGTAGGATGAACAGGCCATTTATTGTCCCCCATATTGATTTTGGGAATATCTTCAAAAGATCCTGTTCGATATGATCCGGATCAGTCTTTTGTGATAATCCCAATCTCATAGAGAGTCGTTTTACATGGGTATCGACAGCGATCCCATCTGCTCTCCCAAAGCCATGGTGGATCACAATATTCGCTGTTTTCCTTCCAACTCCCGGTATGGTAATTAACTGTGCAATGGTATCCGGGACCTCCCCGTGAAACGTGGAAACGAGTGTTTGTGCTGCTGCGATGATATGGCGTGTCTTTGCACGGTAAAATCCTGTACTATGAATGATCTCCTCCACTCTTGTGGGATCAGCATGAGAAAGGGCATACGGATCAGGAAATTGTCTAAACAGGATCTGGGTTACCTGGTTCACGGTTTTATCAGTTGTTTGAGCTGAAAGAATCGTTGCTATAAGTATCTGGTATGGATTATCAAAATGAAGAAATTCGTTCTGACTGGATGCTAAATCATACCTTTCAGTGAGTCGTACGAAGATCTTATCTGAATCAGAAGAAGGCATAAGGAAAAATAGTGGGGTAACGCAGATTTGAACTGCGGTCAAAGCGTCCCAAACGCTCTAGGATGGACCAGGCTACCCTATTACCCCGTGGGCTATAAACATATGATCCCCTACTATAAATAAATTTGTTATTTGAGAGGAAGGGGGCTGACTCCTGCCTTACTCACCACGGTTCCTAGGCAGGTACCATTTTCGACAGCATTCAGGAGATCCTGTGGATCGCGGCCATCTAATACGATGAGGGGAATGTTGCATCGTTCAACCATCTTTACTGCAATGATATCCATAACAGTATTCACGCCAGCTGTTGCCTGTTGCCTGATAACAATCTCCAGGAGTTCAGACGGGGTTATCATCTCATGGCGTATTGCCCCCGGGTTTTTCCTGGGATCAGCAGAGTATATTCCATCAACCGATGTCAGATTAAAAAAAACATCTGCACTCACTCGTTCTGCAAGAACCGCTGCGACTGCATCCGTGGTCTGTCCTGGAGTGATCCCGCCCATAACAACTATCTTTCCGGACTCAGCAGCTGCAAGTGCCCGGTTGTGACTCTCCAAGACCTCAGGCCACGCTGCTCTTCCCAGGGCATTGATGAGGAGTGTTGCGTTCAGTCTGGTGACGAGAATTCCAAGTTCATCTGCTGAAGCCTCATCACATCCGATAGATTTGGCAACATCAATATATCTGCGTGCTTCTCCACCCCCTCCGACAACGATAAAAAGACGATGGGCTTTCGCAATTTTTACAAGGACCGGAATATATGGCTTAATATTAGGTGTATCGAGACCCGGAAGGAGTATCGATCCTCCCAGTGACAAAACTATAGTGGACATTCAACCTCATATTTTTCAGCGAAACCGGGATATAGATTGTTATCAGACCATGAATGCAGGTGCATATGCGATGAAGATGAGTTCATCATTCCGGGTGAGATTCAGAAGGGATCGGAGAAGGTTACTGTTTGGAAGGAGTGATGATACATGTGTAATAGTGGGGCCGTATGATACCTGATGGAACCGCGCCATGCCATGAGGCCTCTTCATATACCTGGCAGGGGGGGGATGGCTCAAAATATGTTCTCTGTGGATTATGCAACCACCGGTGTCGGATTTCTGAAGGAAAATCCGGTCGATGTTCGGTCCGATATCTCAAAGGTGGCCATTTCTGTACCGCAAGTTATGGGAATATATCTGCAGAGGCGGTAGATCCCATAGAGAAAAAACCCTTATATCACTTTTTACCTGGAACCCTCTCCTATTCTCTTGGAGGTACAGGGTGTAATTTTTCCTGCTCTCATTGCCAGAATTGGCATATTTCTCAAAATAAGATGGATCATAGTCAATGCCGGCAAATATCTCCGCTCAATGCTGTACGACGGGCGAAGTCATCAGGATGTGCGTCGGTATCCTGGACCTATAATGAACCCACCCTGATGTATGAATATACTCAGGAAATGGGGAGAGTTGCTTGTGATGAAGGGCTGTATACTGCGTTTATTACCAACGGATATATGACTCCGGAGTCCTTGACTCAAATCGCTCCAGTATTGGATGCCTGGCGCGTCGATATAAAAGCATTTACTGACTCTTTCTACCAATCTATCTGCAAAGCACGACTTCAACCAGTCCTTGATACAACCATAAGGGCACGTGAGCTTGGTCTTCATATTGAGACAGTAACTTTGGTAATTCCAGGTCTTAATGATGGTATGGACGAAATGAGAAATCTTATTGACTGGGTGATTGAATCCCTGGGTCCTGATACCCCTATGCACTTTACGCGTTTTCATCCGGATTATCAGATGACCGATCGACCAGCAACATCAATTGCGATTCTTGAAAAGATTTATGATCTGGCAAAAGAGCGTGGGTTGCATTATCCTTATCTGGGAAATGTGCCTGGGCATCGTTACGAGAACACTCACTGCCCGGCATGTGGGGAGATAGTCATCAGGCGATCCGGGTATTCCATTGATATTCACAATCTTGATGGAAGATCCTGTTCTCACTGTGGATCATCTATTGCGATTGTCAGGTCGCCCTGATTTCATTTTGTTATAATCTGTATTTATGGACACAATGGATGATGAGAAACGTTTTTTGTGCGATCGAATGGCAGGGTCACTTTGCCGGTATCTCAGGCTGATGGGATATGACACGTTGAGTGCAAATGATATGCAGCCCGGGAACCCTGCGGAGGATACTATACTGCTGAAAATGGCAATCCATGAAGATCGGATTCTTCTAACCCGTGATGCTGAGTTATCACGACGCAATGCTTTGGTTGTTCTCTACCTGGAGTCAGAATCCCTTGAAGGGCAGATCATACAATTGGTTGGAAGACAGCTCATAATACCGGTTATCAGGCTGACCCGGTGTTCCCTCTGCAATAGTCAATTAATTGAGTATAAACCGGGAGAAGGGGGAGAAGATCATATTTCTGATGAGATTACAACGATCTCATGGTGTCCCTTCTGTAAAAAGGCATATTGGGAGGGTTCGCACACTTCTGCCATGCGGAATCATCTGGCTCGCATAATGAAAGGGTTTACTTTGTCTTCTGCTCAGGATGGGGCAAGTGATCTTCAGGGATAAGGATTGCGTGGAATCAGAGCTCTGCTTTCTTCGTGCCCTTTGTGCGCTATGCGAAGGCCTACAATCTCATCGATCTCTGTGGCAACTTTTTCAAGTTCATCAAAGATTCGGTCGGCATCCTTACGTAATTCTTTAACAGATTCTGCAAGGCTCTGCCCTCGGAGATAAATCTGTTTTCGTTCGCGATACACGAATCCGGACCTGGAAAGATTGCGAAGATGGTGATTTACCCTCCCGGATGAGATTCCGAGAATTTGTGCGAGGGCTTCAGACTGAATACCGCCATGGGATGTGGTTTCCTGAAGGAGCCGAAGTACTATTCGTATCGAGAGGTCTTCTGTATCTCTTCCTGATGAGAGGCCTAGAGTATCGCATAGCCAGTAGGCATCAGTTGTCAGATCACTCCGGGGAGGTTTGGGGAGGTGTTGGAGTATTATTCGCTGATGCATGGTGTCTCCGTATGTCTGTACCTATCAAATCGACATGATATCAATTTAACTGATATCATCTGGCATTGGTTCAGAAATTATATATAGAAGTAATAAACAACATCTATGTGCAATACGATTAGGAAACGGAGTATTTGTATGGCAATCACACCAATCGGCCCACGGGTTTTAATAAAACCCTACAAACAGGAAGAACGAACAAAAGGCGGAATATATATCCCCGAATCTGCAAAAGAAAAGAAGAAACAGGGAGAAGTAGTTGCCGTAGGTATGTTCGAAGATGGAAAACCACTTCCTCTCAGCCCTGGGGACAAAGTCTTATATGGCGGATACAGCCAGGAAGAAGTTGATCTTGATAAGGAAGAGTATATCATTGTTGAGTTCAAGAATGTCGTTGCAAAGTTCGACTAATAACTGATCCTACCCCAAAAATCATAAAGGAATAATCATGGCAACCAAACAAATTATGTTCAGTGAGAACGCCCGTCATGCACTGCTTGAGGGTGTTAACAAAGTCGCCAACACAGTAAAGATTACTCTTGGTCCCAAAGGACGTAATGTAGTCTTTGACAAGGCAAGTGGACCTGTCGTCACGAACGATGGAGTTACTATTGCTAAAGAGATCGAGCTGAAAGACAAGTTCGAGAATATGGGTGCCAAGCTGATCAAGGAGGTCGCATCCCGGACTCAGGACACAACTGGAGACGGGACCACTACGGCAACCGTGCTTGCTCAGGCGATGATCACAGAAGGGATCAAGAATATTACTGCAGGTGCTAATCCAATCGAGATCAAGAAAGGGATTGACAAAGCAGTAGAGAGCGTCGTTGCTTATCTTAAGGCAAAGACGATTGAAGTGAAGGATAAGGATACTATCCGTCGCATTGCAATCATCTCTGCAAACAATGACGAAGAGATCGGAACTCTGATCTCTGATGCAATGGAGAAGGTTGGTTACAACGGCGTTATTACCGTTGAGAACTCAAAGACCCTTGAGACAACTCTTGAGCATGTAGAAGGGATGCAGTTTGACCGTGGGTATATCTCCCCATACATGGTTACTGATCAGGAACGCCGTGTTGTTGAGTTTGATGAGCCGCTGGTTCTGCTTACTGATAAGAAGATCAGCAGTGTGAAGATGCTAGTCCCGGTCCTTGAGATGGTAGCATCTACAGGCAAGCCTCTTGTCATCATTGCAGATGATATTGATGGTGAAGCCCAGACTGCTCTTATTCTGAATATCATCCGTGGCGCAATCCGCGTATGCGGGGTAAAAGCACCTGAGTTCGGAGATGTCAGAAAAGAGATGCTTGAAGACCTTGCCATACTGACCGGTGCAACTGTCATCAGTGAAGAGCGAAATCTGACTCTAGAAAACATCACGATGGATATGCTCGGCCAGGCACGAACTGTCAAGGTTGATCAGGACAAGACAACCATCGTTGGTGGAAAAGGTAAGAAGGCTGACATTGAAGGCCGCAAGAAATTGATCGAGTCACAGTTGAATATTACCGAGAAGAAGTACGACAAGTCCACCCTTCAGAACCGGCTTGCAAAACTTGGTGGTGGTGTTGCGGTTATTAAGGCCGGCGCTGCAACTGAGACCGAAGTTAAGGAGAAGAAGATGCGGATCGATGATGCCCTGAATGCAACAAAGGCCGCAGTTGAGGAAGGATATGTTGCTGGTGGCGGTGTTACCCTCTTCCGTTCAGCATCAGCACTTGACAACCTCAAGATCGAGAATGAACAGATGATCGGAGTAAACATTGTCCGACGGTCACTTGAAGAGCCACTCCGACAGATCGCATTGAATGCAGGTCGCGAGGGAGCTGAAGTTGTCTCTGCAATCAGAGCAGATAAGACCGAGACCTTTGGATACAATGCCAAGAAGGATACTTATGAAGATCTCCTGACTGCAGGTGTACTGGATCCCACCAAGGTTGTTCGTTCAGGACTGCAGAATGCAGCCTCGATAGCCGGTATGCTCCTGACCACTGAAGCAGTGGTAGCAGATTATGATGATGAGAAGG
Source organism: Methanospirillum sp. (assembly GCA_035561295.1). Classification (GTDB taxonomy): domain Archaea; phylum Halobacteriota; class Methanomicrobia; order Methanomicrobiales; family Methanospirillaceae; genus Methanospirillum. Next base: position 19,403 of record DATMXW010000182.1, read on the forward strand.
ACAAAATGTCCAATGCAATTATCATCTAATTCTTTTTTGTTTCTTTGATATCTTTTGTTGTAATCCGCTTCTTCTCCCGTTCTTTTCCGCTGGTAATATACATTACTGCAAAGGCCAGAGTGAAGCAGAAGCAGAGAACCGCTGCGATGACAAATTTCCATGAATCCTCAGGTTTAGCACTAATCGCTGCCCATATAAAGGCAATCCCGATGATAGTTGAGCCGGCGATCTCAGAATAATATAAAAAACGTTCTCCAAGGGCTACCATTGTTATTTTCTTTTTCTCCCGGTACAAATAATACCTTTCTGATTTTCTTTAAGCTGCTCCCTGCGTTAACTCTCCCGCCTGGTTCATAAAGACCCAGTATGCAGTCATAGGTGGGAGGAGTTGTTGATCTGAATGCCTTCCTGAAGCCCCATTAATAATTGCCGGATCATAAGCCTGATGTGAGGCATTAAAGGCGAGCAGGCTTACCCATTGTTCAGAGACGGAAGATAATGCGGTCTTTGCTTGTGTTGTATTAGGATATGGAGATCCAATAAGATTCCAACCTGCACTAAGATGCACTCGTGAAGGCGTTTTATTTTCAGTTGTAAATACCAGAGGTACTGCTGTTGTCCTGTCAGAGTAGATAAGAAATCCTTCAAAAGGATTAATCCTGGTATTCTGAAGTACTGCTGTCCAGTCTTGTTTATCTGCATGGTACTTCCAGATTGTATGACCGTCAGTATTAATTCCTTTAAACACTTCTCCGGTATTTTTCCCGGATCTGAGCATGGAAGGGAGAGACACAAAATTCCATCCTTTATACAGGAGAAGATCTATTGCCGTAATATTTACTCCTAAACTGGCTCTTTTTACCGTCAGGGGGGGTAATTCTTTAATATCATCTATTTCAGTCTGAAGTGAGGAATTATTATAGCCAACTGACAGGTTCATATCCTTAGATATTTCTAAATGTGAGGATGATGATGATTCATTGATAGCTTTTCTCACCGCGGCTTCTGCGTCGAGAAGTCCTGAACCATAATGGATATCACGTCCTGTTTTTCCCAGATCCTTTGCTGTTGAACAGAGTATTTCCCTGACCTGTGATGCATTTAATGATGGATTAGCCTCAAGGATCAATGCGGCTGTACCGGCAACCAGAGCAGCTGAAGGACTTGTGCCTCGTAATGGTGAAATTTGGTTATTAGGATAAATAGAATAGAGTAGTTCTCCCGGGGCTACCAGATCCATATAAATGCCGAAGTTTGAGTATACTGAAAGGCCATCGGTATTAGTTGTAGATCCTACTGAAATAACTTCAAAGAAATCTGAAGGGTAATTTTGTTCGCTGTTTCCACCATTTCCAGCCGGCGCCACCATAATGCATCCTTTTGCAGCTGCATACTTAACTGCCCTGTCTTCAGCGAGGGTAGCTATCGGACCGCCATATCCAATCATAATGATTTGTGCACCGGCATCGGCTGCATGACATATGGCCAGTGCTGAACTGGATGCATAAATTCCAACCTCCTGGTCTCCAACACTTTCAGGGATTATTGAAACTTTGGCCACTCCCGCCATACCTCTTCCATTCCCTGTCACAGCTCCGATAATGCCTGCGAGTGCAGTTCCATGGCCATTATGATCCTGGGTATCAGTATTATTCTCAACCCAGTTATACCCCTTCTGCTCAATGATACCCTGAAGATCTCCATTCTCGGAATCTACTCCGGTATCGATAAGACCAACTCGCACGGTCCTGTTTCCTGATATTAAATTCCATGCCTTAGGAATATTTACTCTCGTTAGTTCCCATTGCTTAGTATAGAGAGGATCATTTATCTTTTCGTATAAGGAACATGGAACGCGAAAAGGGTCTTCCATCACTGAATCGGCTCCTGGAACCAGAAGAAGATCATTATAATGTTTTACACTATTATTCTTCGGTACGTCTACAACAACAAACCCGAGTTTGTGTGAACGGTATATCACTGTCAAATTATCAGCAATAGTTGTCGCATTAAGGAGGGCTTCTGAAGCCTGGGAATAACTTCCCACTTCAGGAGTGTACAGAATCATCCTTATGATTTCGGTCTCATTCGGTTCTGCTAAACTCCATGCCGGGATAGATAAGAAAATAAATATGGCAAGGACTAGAGGGGTGATGTTCGACCATCGACAGATCCTGTTTAGATTATCAACCGATCCCATGAACAGCTCTGGTACTGTGATGTCTGCACCAGAGCATATAAGCCTCCCGATTTTTCCCTTTATGGAAGAAGAATTTTTGATTCATTCATATATATCCAGAATGCTTCTGCAGGATACAGAAGTCGGTCATCTGAATATGAACCATTAGCTCCATTAATGATTACGGGTCTGTATCGCTGTGATTTAGCATCATATATAAGAATATATGACCAGGAATTGCCAAGTGGCTTGAGTAAATCTTTGGCAGTTATCGTGTTGCTTCCCGGAATACCGATAGGATTCCAGCCGGGTATGAGTTTTTTGGAAGTCAGATTAACTTTTGAGCTATCAAATTTCGGCGCTATACCAATCCGTTCAGCTGAATGAACCCAGAGG
>DATMXW010000183.1:0-47949 GCA_035561295.1 Methanospirillum sp.
TCATGGACGATTTCATTTCATACATATTTCGGGAAGAATATTCTTAAGTTGAAGCACTCGGTGATACACTATCGAATATTACCCTTTCAATTGATTGGGAGCCTTTTCGAGCTGCGTTATGGTCATCTCCTGCAGGCTCCAGGTACCGGATTGCCTTGATAAGCCTGGTTTCTCTTCTTGCGAGTTTGCTCCCCTCCCCTCTCAACGTTCAACGGCCGGAAGAGGTGAGCAGCCTCATCAAATCATCACGAGTTGCTATGACACAGGTCTCCGTCATTGCCATCAGGAGACAGAACTACCCTGTGCGTTGTTCTAAAAAAATTAGGCGTAAGCCCAAAAATAGCGCCCCGGCCGGGACTTGAACCCGGGTCAAAAGCTCCGCAGGCTTCTAGGATATCCACTACCCTACCGGGACTGAGGTGCCTACATACATTGATGCCATTACCATAAATAGGTATGGTTATACTTCACTAGTTGTTTTCATATGCATCCTGACCATTATCCCGATGGTCTCATTGCCTGCATCCCTGATGGATGTTGATTGGATGACCACATGCCTGAAGGAACCATCTGTCATCTTCAATGCGATGTGCTGTTTGATACCTAACACCAGGCTCTCGCGGATCACATCCTGGAAGGTATCCGCAAATAGTGTGTTCTGCCTGGTGTCATAAAAGGTCAGATATTTCCCGATAGGCATGGTTATCATGTCTGCTCGGTCTGCTTCAAGTATCTGCTCTCCGTACGGATTTACAAACAGAATTTTCCCACGATTATCAAGGATAAAATACGCATCAAGCTCTGAGAGGGCAGCTCGTGCAACTCTGCGGATCTTGCTGAATTGAAAATCCTTAGCCTTTTTAACCAGGCGATCATTATGTAGGGCTATCTCAATGTTCGAGTAGAGGTCCTTTGCACTGAAGGGTTTAATGATAAAACTTGCAGGCTCGGCGTGAGCAGCCCGGTTTAAAGTTGCTTCATCATCCTGAGCTGAGAGAAAAATAACTGGGATCTTGAAGATTGCGGTGATATATTTTGTTGCTGTGATTCCATCTATCTTCCCTGCGAGGTTGATATCCATAAGCACGACATCAGGGAGATGTTCTGCAGCTTTGAATATAGCTTCTTCGCCGGTTGTGACCTTGTCACAAATCATGTACGCGCGCTGGAGCAGAAATCTCTCAATAAGAGACGCAATAATTTCATCGTCCTCGACAATAAGGACTTCAGTGATTGCGTTCTTGGGGGACTCGAACATCTTTCTGACCTGCCTGTGCCGGTTTCATCAGAAATTTGGTGAAACAGGAATAGTATAGGATTGTATATCCTGACTTAAGAACCATTCCGGTGAAGATGAACCTGTCAGGATCCTGGTGGGTAGATCTTCTCAATCAAAATCATATCTCTCGTCTCAAGAGCCTGATCTTCATTTATATTCACGGCGGGTATAGGCATACTTGTCACTATCCCCACCGTTAAAGACGATATAAAACCATTCATACACTGATTTGAGGGCTCCAAATTGATTATACCGTCGCATCGAGAACCCAACCCACAAGTTCCGGTCAAATTTGATCGTACCTAGGGCACGCATACGGTGTGCGATTTCAAGATCATCTCCTGCATCAGATACCCGGTACATTCCTGCATCCATGAACTCCTTGTGTCTGAAGGCACTGTTGCATCCAAGCGTAAAATATATCGTTCTGGAGACCGCTCCAAACCAGGCCATAGTGTTGGCAAGGAAGAGATAGAACTGGTTCTTTATTGTCCGCTCAATCGGTCTGACTGGCCCATATACCATTACTACTTCAGGATCGTCAAAGTCTCTCTCGATCCGCTCAAGCCAGTCCGGAGGGAGATAGGTATCAGCATCGGTAGTGACCAGGATCTCACCCTTTGCCCGCAGGGCACCATCATTGCGTGCTCCACCAACCTTTGGACTGGTCTGGATAAAAACTAAATCTCCGTATTTTTCTGCAATCTCCCGGGTGCGATCCTGAGAACCCCCGTCAACAACAATGATCTCATATCTGTTTCTGGGCAGAGTCTGGTTTACAAGAGAGGTAAGGCATGCCTCTATCCGCTCTTCCTCATTAAATGAAGGGACAACTACTGATATCATGCTTCTAGAAGCTCCTTATACAGACGCAGATGGCTGGAGCAGACATCTGCAATATCGTACTTTGCCGATGCCTCACGTGCCTGTGCTGCACATGAGGCGATAGCATCTTCATCACCGAGTTCACGGCTTGCTTCCTCCACGGTGCTGAAGTACCTGATAGATTCTCCATACACTTCATGAAATTCAGGAATATTCCGGGCAAGAACCGGCAGACCACATCCCTGGGCTTCAAGAACTGCAAGACCAAATGTTTCGGCAAAGGTTGGCATACAAAAGAGATCCGCTCCGCAGTATGCTTCTGCAATATCTGGAACAAAACCTGTGAAGAGGACATTTTTCGGTTTCTGCTGAATCATCCATTTAATCTTCATATAATCCTTTGAAGCAAGACTATAGGGGAATCCACCAACCCAGACAAACCGGGTATCAGGATGCAACCTGGCAAGTTCCATAAAGTCATAAAATCCTTTACGTGGGCTTACCTGGGCAACGTTAAGTACAACCTGCTCCTCTTCAGAGATTTGATACATTTCTCTGAATGCAGCACGCTTCGTTGTACTGGGTTTGAAATATGTCCGATCAATACCATTAGGGATCCGGGTTACCGGAACATCTGGTGCCATCTCACGAACCTCATGTTCACATGATTCTGATATGGTTATGATGTGATCGAATTTTTGATAGATCTTTGGGTACCGCTTGTTAATCGCCTTGGTGAGCGATAGATTTCCGATGTTCACCCGCGGAGTTGAATGGGCGGTAAGGATTCGTTTTCCATTTGAAAGGCGCCTGTTGAGAAGTGCAATTGGTCCAAAAGTATGATAATGGGCAATATCAGTATCACATCTGTACCGATCCCAGGTCAGGTTCACCCCAGGCTCCAGCTTCATTGATTTGTACAGGCTTCTGGCAACGGTAGAGCACCCGATGTACTTAAAGAGGAACATATCCTCAACAACAAAGTTAATATCCATCAGAGACTTCCCACAAAGTCATGCACTGATCTGATAACCCCGTCCATATTCAGATATTCAAACTGGGAAAACCTGCCGACCAGCGGGATACCGGTGGTATTAAAGTAGTCTTTGATAATCTTCATATTTGCCTGCCATTCAAGGTCATAGACTACATAGGCAAATTGATGTCTGACTGCCATTGCCATTCTGACATTATCTGGGTTGAGAATACCGGCAGCACCCAGGGAGGCGATTGTCTTGTGCACTATCTCTCCATCACTCATACGATCAGTAGCATCCCCTCGATTGTATGTTATCTCGGCAAGGATTGATGAACATCCCTCCGGCGTAACATGGTGTGAAAAATTTGAGGGAAATGAGATACGATTTGCAGGAGATCCATCTTTTTCAGGGAGGTACATCCATGAGTACGGCAGGGTTTCTCCATTAAGCCCGATACCCACACAAACAATAGAATTGTATTTCAGATCTCTGACTGACTGAATGACCGGCTCAGGAACATCGGTCAGGCAGGGGAGGAGTATCTGAAGAGGCAGAGTATTGATGATCCGATCTGCATATATCTCGTCTGTACCATCATGTATCAGCCATCCCTCCTCTGTCCGTACAATGGATTTGATGCAATATCCAGTCCTGATAGAGGTCTGAACCGGTGCTGTGATAGCGGTGATCAGGGCTTCAATCCCTCCTCTCTCCGGATATGAGAATACCGCCTGATGGGTATACCCCTCGGTCTCTATGCCTACTGCGGATCTGATGATATCCTCAACTGGTGGCCGGGGAACCCTGCCCTCAACCCAGTGCATTGACATCCTGTCAAGTGGATAGTTCCATATTTTTTCATTATATGGGACCATGTATGATTCTGCTATCCCAGCTCCAAAGGTATGATAGATCCAATCCCTGAAGGTTTTTGGATGAGCGAGTTCCCCTGTCTCCCCTGCGATCAGTGTTTTTACGAACTCATTGAGGCAGAAGAAGCAGTCCTCTTTAGGAAGTTCTGAAAGTCCGTTCTCGAATGGATACCTGATATGGCGCCCTTTATACTGGATCTTCGTATCACGATGACGTTCGCCCCGGTTGCCCTGAAGAACGTCCTTCATAAAGGTTAGGGACTGCTGATCGCGGGAGAATATGATGTGGGATCCTCCGATGTCGAAGGTGAACCCATCAGTTGTAACAGATCGACAGAGACCGCCGATACGGGGCTCCTGTTCGAGGACAAGGATATCCTCTCCTCTCTCTGAGAGGAGGCGCGCAAGGGTTACCCCGGCAAGACCGCCCCCGAGAATGACCGTCTTCATAATTTATTGTAGATACTGGTAAAAATTTACGTCCTGGTTCTGCGTTGAGATCTCTGTAACTATCGTATCAGTTTGCTTAAACATGTAGGGCCCAGGATACCAAAAAGGATTACCTGAAATGAATATAGGTGATCAGATAAGTCGGCTCTTTCTCAGATTTCTCAGAGATCTCGTAAGTATCAGGTTACAATCAGACGTAATTGGATCTCCGTGCCCTGGATAAATGATTCTCACGGGCCTCTTCTCAAGTTCTTCAAAGGCCCTGACAAACGGGAGTTCATAGGTTCCTTCAGTCCCCCATATTGCCAGAGGGGTATCACCTGAAAAGAGGATCTCCTCTTCAGGGCAGTACACACAGACAGAGTCGGTGCTGTGTCCTGGAACATGAATAAACTCCCAGGTGATCCCCAGATCCGGTATCTGTTCACCGCCTTTGATGATAGTATCAATTCCCTCTACATATGCAGAATAGGCAAAGGTCTGGACTGACCACTCTGCTCTTATTAGTCCGAGTATTCGGGAGTGATCATAATGGCTGTGTGTGATGATGATCCGGCATATTGGTTGTTCTCCACAAGTCTTACTGATTGATCGTAGCTCATCCAGGGTCAGCGGGTCGCATCCAGTATCTATCAGTGTTCCGCATCCTTCATGACCCGGCGAACTTCCATCCGGGATACAGTAATACGCATTCGAGGTATAGATCACTGATTTCGCAGTTAGATTTATGACCTTCATCTCAAATACCGCCGGACTGCTGATCAGTCATGTAAAATTGCTCTCCCGCAGGTTTTGCAAAGAAGTTTTCAGAAGATGGGCGACATCCCCGGTTATCGGGTCACCATGGCCTGGATATACCGTATCCAGGTCATATGAACAGATCCTTTCAAACGCAGGGAGAAAATCCGGCCCATATATTCCATCATTAGTATAAATTCTGATGGGAATATCTCCTGAAAAGAGGATCTTATCTTCCGGACAGTAATAACAGACAGAGTCCTCACTATGGACACATGCCCAGATCACTTCACAGTTCTGGTCTCCGATCTTAACCAATTCTCCATCCTGCACTGGCACAATTCCTTCGATTCGACTCTCGGGATGGGCATAAACCGGCACGGGGTACCGATTAAGAATCTCTTTAAGCAGACCAGCATGATCAAAATGGGAATGCGTCAGAAAAATCGTATCAATAGGCTTTTTCCCAATACCGGTTCTCATAGTCCGAAGTGCACCAAGGACTGCCGGGTCACGCCCGACGTCAATCATAGCGTTCTGATCAGTCAGTTGAAGATATTTTCCCGAGACATGATAGGCATTTGATGTATATTCTGTACTCTGTCCGGTCAGGTTCTGCACCTTCATTCAGCTGTCCTCTTGCGGAAGATCTGAGCATTCATCAGAATCTGCTCAAACCGTCCGTTCATTTCCTCAGGAAGTTTCTGAGTATGTTCGTGGAGCATAAACCCGCCCTCTTCAAGGGCATTCCAGAACATCTGCCAGACTTTGAGACGCTCTTCAGGTGAGAAATGAAGAAGCACATTTTTACATACAATCAGGTGAACGCCAGCCCGAATTGGCTCAAATGAAAGCAAATTATGCTTTTTAAACTCAATTGAGTTTCTAATTTCCTCATTTATCAGGCAATTATCTGGATTTCCGGGATCTGTACTGAAGTAATGGGCAAAAATTTCTGGTGGAATTCGCTGCAGATCTTTCGCCGGATATTTCCCCGCTGTGATTATCGGACCGTATTGATCATAGGTATCAATATCGGTGGCATAAATCTTCACATTTTTAAAGAGGTGGGGGCCGAGATGTTCACGCAGCAGGATTGAGAGAGTATATGGTTCCTGTCCCATGGCACATCCGGCACTCCAGACGGTAATCCGTGATCTGCTCTGGATAAATGGGCGAAAATGTTCTATTGCAAGACTGAGAGTCTGTGCATCCCTGAAAAAGAAGGTAAATGCCATTGATTATTTTCTGCAGAGCAGCCTCTGGTATTGTGTATTGGCCATAATCTGCTAAATAGTCATAGTATGGTTGTTACCGGTTAAGGAGGACCAGTACCCGCCTGGTAAGGCTGCGATGTACACGCTGTTCATAGAAATCAGCGATGGTTAAGTATTGGGAAACCAGGGGTCTGATATCCTGGTGGGTTACGATCACGGACCGTGAATCTGGTTTTGTGACCCGGTGAATCTCACTCAAAGCCTCCTGGTACAGATTATCAAGGCCATCACTGACAATCATGACCGATTGCCCGTACGGGAGATCAGATACCACATGATCGATTGATCTATCAGGAAACGGGAGATGTCTGGCATCTGCAACGAATGCCTCGGCACCAGGCAGATTGATTCTGGTTCCGCGGATCATAAACGGGTCGGCATCAGTACCAACGGCATGGCATCCTATCATTCCTGCTTCGATAAGTGTGCCTCCTGTTCCACAGAAGGGATCGAGGACGATCTCTGAAGGCATGGCATGGGCGAGGTTAACCAGGGAGCGAACCATTCTGGGCATCATGACCCCGGGATGAAAGAATTCCCGGTTTCCGGGTTTTCGGTCATGATAGGGATCCCGTTCTATCTCCCAGATAACCTCTCCAAAGTAGAGTCTGTCTTCAGATACTATGGCACGGTATCGTATTTGCGGAGCCGATACGCTCACGACTCCTCTGACGTATTGACCGATGAGCCGTTCAAGAGACTGGGTTGATGCATCCATCCTGTTCCCTGCCATCTTTTTTACCCTTCCGCAGAAGGGAAGATCGCAGGCCAGATCCAGTTCCTTTAGGAGTGTGATAAAAGAGGTCTCATCTGCAGGACACTCACCCAGATAACGCATCACCTGGTGGGTATACGCAAGTCGGCTGAGCTGTTCAGGGTCGTTAACATCTGCGATTGCAACCTGGAGCCGGTGATCAGTCACCTTCCCAAGGCATGAGATTTCTGCCCTGGGAATATCGGGATGTTCGCCCCAGAGTTCAAAGATCAGCTTCACTGCGTACCTATAGGCGCCATAAGAGCATAAACATGCAGAATAAGAGAGATGGTAGAATATCAGGGGAGGCTGATTGCGTTCTCAATCTTTTCTAACAGATCTTCCTGTGAGAATGGTTTTACTATGTAGTCTATTGCCCCTGATATGAGTGCTTCCTGAACATGTTGTGATTGCTCTGATGCAGTACACATGATTACTTTGGCATGGGGATCAATACTGTGTATCTGCTTCAGGACCTCAAGACCGTTCATATCAGGCATCAGGATATCAAGAAGCATAAGATCCGGTTTTTCCTGCTTATATAATTCAATAGCAAGTTGCCCGGTACCCGCTTCTCCTACCACCTCATGCCCTCCCTTTTTTGCCATGATGCCGACGAGCCTTCGCATGTACGCAGCGTCGTCAACAAGGAGGAGCCTGGCCATAGTATCTATCTACGCTTAAATATGTTTAAGCGTTTTCATCCGAAAAAAAATTATGGTGTGGATATCGTCCTATCGACTGACTTATCCACCCAGAATTGACTCGAAGAACCCTTTCTTATCATTATCTGCTTTGGGTTTATGGCCCTCGAGCTCCAGAATTTTTTCATAGAGCTCTTTTACCTCGCCGTGAACATTCTTCTGGATTACAACCTCAACAAGAACCAGAAGATCCCCGTGTCGTCCACGTCTTCTGACTCCTTCACCGGCAACACGCAGACGTTTTCCACCCTGTGTTCCGGCAGGGACCTTAACCTCCAGCTTCCTTCCGTCGATTGTGGTTATTTGAGCAATGGTTCCTAATGTCGCCTGAGCCGGAGAGACCTGAACTGTTGTTCCAAGGTTATCTCCTTCACGGCTGAAACGGGAATCCTGCTTGACATGCATCTCGATATAGAGATCCCCGTTCTGAGCTCCAGTATCACCTGCTTCACCGTATCCCTCCATCCGGAGCCGCATACCGGTATCAACCCCGGCAGGGATATGGACAGAAACCTTACGTCTGACTTTGGTTGTTCCTGTTCCTTTACATGAAGAGCAGGGCTTTTCTGCAACCTTTCCTCTCCCATGACAGAGATCACAGGCTCCCTGCCTGACAAAGTTTCCAAAGGGTGTCTGGGTCTGCTGCCTGACCTGACCGGACCCTCCACATTTTGGGCATGATTTGAGATTTTTATTCTCGCTTCCGGTTCCATTACAGGTCTGACATGCCTCAGCGTGCATGACTTCGATCTCTTTATCAAGACCGAAGACCGCATCTTTCAGGGTGATGTCAAGGCGCATGAGCAGATCATCGCCCCTTCTTGGGCCGCGATGTCTTCCCCCGCCAAATATATCGCCTGCAAAGTCGAAAATATCTCCAAATCCTGAGAAGTCAGCATTGAACCCGCCGCTGTAGCCGCCACCCCCATAGGATCCTTTAGATGCATTGGTAAAGTTCTCATGGCCCAGCTGGTCATACTGCGACCGTTTCTGTTGATCTGAAAGGACACTGTATGCCTCATTAATCTCTTTGAACTTGTCCTCTGCACCAGCATCCTTGTTCACATCAGGGTGGTACTTGCGGGCCAGGTTGCGGTAAGCCTTTTTTATCTCCTTTTCATCGGCTGTTCGTGAGACGCCGAGTCTGTCATAGTAATCTCCCGCAACCATGGTTCCGGATCACTCCTTCTTCTCAGTGAAATCAGCATCTACCACGTCATCATTTGCCGTGGATGGACCTGCACCTTCGGCGGCCTGTTGCTGCGCAGCCTGTTCTTCCTGGACCTTCTGGTAGATCTTGGTTGTTACACCAAAGACCGCCTCAGTCAGGTCTTCCAGCGCTTTCTTGATCTGTTCGCTGTCAGCTCCCTCAAGTGCCTTCTTGACCAGGTCGATCTGTTCATGGATCTTGGTCTTGTCAGCTTCATCGATCTTGTCTTCTGAGTCCTTGAGGAGTTTTTCTGCAGAGAAGATTGCCATATCAGCACTGTTTCGGATCTCTATCTCTTCCTTCTTCTTGTTGTCCTCCTCTTCAAACTTCTGGGCGTCGTCTACCATCCGGTTGATCTCATCATCAGAGAGTTTCTTGCTTCCCTTGATGGTGATCGCCTGCTCATTTCCTGTTCCAAGATCTTTTGCAGATACATGGATGATACCATTAGCATCGATATCAAAGGTGACTTCAATCTGCGGGATTCCTCTGGGTGCGGGGGGAATTCCGGTCAGCATGAACTTACCGAGAGTAAAGTTGTCCGCTGCGAGTTTTCGCTCACCCTGTCCGACATGAATCTCAACTGAAGTCTGGTTATCCGCTGCTGTGGAGAATATCTGACTCTTTTTGGTGGGAATTGTAGTATTCCGTTCGATGATCGGGGTTGCAATCCCTCCAAGGGTCTCAATGGAGAGGGTGAGCGGGGCCACATCAAGGAGAACGATATCGCTTGTCTCTCCACTGAGGACTCCTCCCTGGATGGCTGCTCCGACGGCAACACATTCGTCGGGGTTGATCCCTTTGTCAGGCTCTTTACCGAGGATCTCTTTGACCTTCTGCTGGACAAGGGGAACTCTGGTTGATCCACCGACCAGAAGAACATGGTCGATATCTGACGGGGTCATATTCGCATCTGATAGTGCCTGTTTCACAGGGCCGATGGTACTCTCAACCAGTGAACCGATCAACTGCTCAAACTTTGACTTGGTCAGATCGATGTCAAGGAATTTTGGTCCTGATGAATCGGTGGTGATATACGGTAGATTGACATTGGTTTTCTGCTTCTGTGAGAGTTCGATCTTTGCATTCTCAGCCGCGTCACGAAGTCGCTGCATGGCCATCGGATCCTTAGTCAGGTCGATACCCTCCTTCTTTCTAAACTCATCAACCAGGAAGTCTGTCACCAGTTTGTCAAAGTCATCCCCACCCAGGTGGTTATTTCCTGCTGTTGCTTTGACTTCAAAGACTCCGTCACCGAGGGTCAGGATAGATACATCAAAGGTTCCGCCTCCGAGATCGTACACGAGGACAGTCTTGTCTTCTTCCTTGTCAATACCATATGCAAGGGCACTAGCAGTCGGTTCGTTTATGATACGAAGGACCTCAAGACCTGCGATGGTTCCTGCATCCTTGGTTGCCTGCCGCTGAGAATCGTTAAAGTATGCCGGGACGGTGATGACTGCCTTCTTGATATCTTCACCCAGATAGGCCTCTGCATCGGTCTTCAGTTTCTGTAGAATCATCGCTGAGATCTCTTGTGGGCTGTAATTTTTCCCCACCAGGGTGATCTTCTTATCCGTCCCCATACTCCGCTTTACCGATATGACGGTATTCTGATGGTTGGTGATCGATTGGCGCTTAGCAAGGCTGCCGACAAGTCGCTCGCCGTCCTTAGTGAATGCCACCACTGAGGGAGTGGTTCTTCCGCCTTCAGCGTTTGGAATAACGACTGCCTTACCGCCTTCCATAATCGACATGCATGAGTTGGTTGTTCCAAGGTCGATGCCCAGAATCTTTTCACTTGCCATATTTTTTTACTCCTGATTGATTTGTTGTTCGTTTCCGCGTGATACTGTTACTTGCGCTGGTCTGATTACTTTACTGTTCAGACAATATCCTCGGCAGACCTCGTTACAGATGGTCCCTTCCCCTTTATCTGATGGGATATAGGCGATAGCCTCATGGCGTGCCGGATCAAAGGGAATATCGGTTGAGTCATAGGATTCGATGCCCTGTCGTTTCAGGACGTTCTCGAAGAGTTTTTTTATCTGATTCATCCCTTCATGGGCGCCGCCTTCTGCAACCAGTGCCCGGTCGAGGCTGTCTGCAACCTCGAGCATATCCCTGGCAAACCGTTCTATTGCTGAAGTGGTTCGATGCTCCATATCTCTGGCACTTCGTTTTCTGAAGTTCTCAAAATCTGCTGCAAGCCGGAGATAACGATCATTAAGATCATCATACTCAGCCTGCAGAATTTCAAGAGGGGATCGCTCCTCTGCCGGAGGTGACTCTTCAGGGATTAGATTATTGTCTTCACCCTGATTCTCCGTCATGTTGCTGCGATTACCCTCTTCTGCGGATGTTGTCATACGTTGTCATCTTAATTGTTGTAATGTGGTTCTATATAATATTTCTGCTCAATGGGTTATTGTGACTACATAAACATTTATTGCATCACTATGGTTCTGGCTTAATATTTGTATTATTTCTTGATTCAAACTTTGATTTTGCAGAATTATATTTCCTTTGATAACTAACCTGAAGTTACTGTGCGCAGTCAGAGGAGAATTCGACCAGCAATGACTGATATCACGTTGGCACAAAGTGAGCAGAAGAGGGCCGATCTCCAGGTTCCTCTGATAAGGAGCCATATCAGGAGGGTTTCAACAAGAATAACCAGAGTTTCCAGATAAAGCAGACTCTGATCGGTTATCAGGTATATACCATTCATCAGAGGATTTGTGAAACTATTGATCAAAATCGCGTATACCAGAAGCATTGCAGGACTGTGGCGATATATGAGTGAGAAGATGGCCCACTCAGAGATGATGGTAAGAAACAGAGCCAGAATCAGAGCAGGCAGAAGGGAGGTCACCTGCGTCTCCTCCTGATAAGGATCATCACCATAATAAGGAGAGAGACTGCCGGAAGAAGAAAAAACCAGAGGTTAAGGAGTATGAACTCCTGGTTCAGGGACATCTTCTCCCTCTGCAAGTGGTATCTCTTCGCTTCTCGTGTCAGTGTACCTAAATATTACAGAACTCATGGATACATTCAGATCAGTGGGCGAAATACTGTTTACATGCAGGTTTACCTGGATGTCAATGAGTGGAATTGTATCATCAACCGTGGTTGAGACCGGAAGGCTGACATTTGCCGTCGCTATTGATACCTTCTCAAAATATTCAGTCAGGTTCTTTTCTGGAGCCTCCATTGGATCCATAAGGGCAGAGAGGATGCCAGGATCCATATCTGTCTGCTTAATGGCATGAAGGACAAACCCATCAAACTTATACCCATCCTGAAAGGTTCCGTTCAAAACAGGTTTTGGATCATTCCATTTCCAGATCTCACTGCTGGTGAGAAAAAAATAATCCGGATAATCTGCAGTGTTATTGATTACATATTGATAATTGTACTGTTTCATCCCTTCCACCGGAACATCAGCAAAGGTGGGCAGGAAAAGAAGGGTGAGAAGTATAAGCATAATCATACTGCGGTGCATGTGTATCATTGTGGTATTTCAGCATGGTACCGTATGAGGTTTGTGTATCTCCTCCGGAGCGCACTGGGCTATAAGATATCCCTGGTGCGGCTGAGGGTAGCACACCCTTGCTCTGACTGCCACGCTCATAGATGGTATTTGAGTTGACTGGTATCCAAAAAAAATAAAGTTATTGGAAATTGAAGATATTAGAAATTTGGGGGATATTGTCGCGCGCTCCAGTGGAAACAAAGGGGTCATTCTTCCTTCATATGAACCGATCGGTTGAGTGGCACGAGGGTTTCGGTGGTCCATGGGTTCTTATGGTTCTCTTGAAGAACACCAGGTATTGACCGCTTCAATGAATTGAAAAAATCGTATCCTCCCTCTTTGATCGTTATATAGACTCGCTCATCATCTATCGTAGTATATCCATGTACAATCACCTTTCTAAATCTTTCATATCACGATTCTTTTCACAAGGTTCACGAGATAAGCATGATTCTGATATTGTATCAAGGATTCCTCCTTCACCTCCTGGATTCCCCAATGATTATCTTTGCATTGCAATGCACAAATGTCCATGATCAGTTCAATCGTCATCTGAATCTGTCGTTCAGCCGAGCGTCTGATGAGTAGGGATCGTACATACCCTTCATAGGTTTCAGGCATAATCTGATTCAGCTCGTCCAGATATCTGTCAAGCAGGGTCAGGGAATCTGTATCCGGTTTTGCAAATATGGGAGGACATTAATCGTAGGACGATCTACTGTGTATAAGAGGGATTTATGGGAACAAAAGGAAGAATGATTGTTGATATGGATGTGGATGAGCTGATCACCCTGCTTAATAAGGCTCTCTGCGATGAATGGCTTGCGTATTATCAGTACTGGGTGGGATCCAAGGTTGTAAAGGGTCCAACCAAGGATGCAGTCATTGCGGAGCTGGTGCAGCATGCAACTGAAGAACTCGCCCATGCTGATATGCTCGCACTTCGTATTCTCCAGCTTGGTGGTACTCCGATCCTTGAGCCACGAGAATGGTATGAGAAGACCAACTGTGGGTACGATGCACCTCGTGAACCCTTTGTTCAGAATATTCTTGAACAGAACATTAAAGGTGAACGCTGTGCGATAGAGACTTACAACCGTCTGATGTCAATCGTAAAAGATAAAGATCCGGTAACGTACAATATTATCCTGACCATCATGACTCAGGAGATTGAGCATGAAGAGGATCTCCAGAGTCTTCTTGAGGATCTTGAGGTCCTCATTAGATAATCTTTTTTTCAAAAGCCTTTTCTCTCTTCTGTGGCAGGTTTCTCAGGATACATCCTGCAAACCGGATTGAATCGTACCAGAACATGGTAAAAATTCAGGATTATGGGTACGTTGACCTCCGGTAAGACTTTAATTTTCCTCTGACAAAGCTATTATCCTATAACTTATTCTGAGGAAATCTCCTGTGACTGGTAAAGAGAAAGTACACCAAAACCGTCCACACTGTCTCTATCTCTGGTTTCTTCATGGAAAACCGGTATGTAGCGAAGAACGGTATGATCGCCCTTGTGCATATCCATCCTGGATGTGTCCGGTAGCAAAAGAGAACCAGATTTGTGAACCTATGCAGATAGTCTCACAGCAGTCTGGTCTGCCTTCAGAAATGGTTTAACCCTTTTTTTACTGATTTACCAACAGTCAACTCAACATTGTCTGTCTAAAAGAGATCATGAGTGAAGGGATTACTCCCAGTCAGTCATGAGGATGGTGGTCGGTATTAATAAAAGACCAGCATCGTTGCGGTCTGATTGATATGACCGATATATTCCTCACCATAGGTGGAGAAACCGATAGTTGGAATCGAGGTGAAGAGTTCTCCGTATGCACCGGTCTTCCCTTCCTGCTCGAGCTGTAGGGTCCTCAGAATACAATTAAAGTTAATAAGCCCTTTAATCTCCCCGACCTTCTTCTCCATGACATTGAGTGCCTCTTTGGTATCTTCAATGATATCAGTCGACTCAAGGATCTCAAGATCTACTCCATCTCTGATCTGACAGTAAAAACAGAGTGCGTCCCCATCAACCCGCTGCGGGCTTCTGACAAACGGTTCAGAACCTGATATAAGACCAACCGGGTGTTTCATAAATTCTGATGTAACTTTGTCAGTTGACACTCCCACAGCTTCAGCATATGCGGTTATTGCCGGCTTTCCATTAAATTCAAGCACCTTTCTGGTAGCAGCATCTACTTTAGTCGGGATAAGTTTCTTTCCAAGACCACAGAAAGACTGAGTTTTAATGATATCAAATCTGCATGACGGCTTAAGGAGGACAAGTACTGCTGCATTGGAGAAAACTCTCCCGTTGTAGTATACATTCGTCTTACTAAAGGCAAGGTCATCCCCGGCAGAACCGCCGATGACTGGAATATTTGTAATATCCCCGATCTTCTCCATGACATGTTCTTCTGCACAGGAGAGGCCGTCTATCAGAATAATTCCTACATACTCAGATGGGTCAAGATCTAATGGCTTTTTCCCGAATACGCCAGCCAGATCTGTCAGAACTGTTCCTGCCGCGTGTGGATCCTTCAGATCAACAGGTGATGCTGCAACAGCGGCTATGGCATCTTTATCAAAGGCCATCGCTACAACTGAATTCTTGAGCATCTTTCCAGAGATAATCTCACCGGCAGTTGAGCATCCAACAACAGTTGCATCCGGAAATGCCTCTTTCATGGAGTCAGAAATTACATCTGGATTATAATGTGAAGATGCAAAGTAAATGACAAAAACCGGATCCATTCCGGCGCATACTGTTCGGATCTCATCTGCCGCTTCGGCAGGGTTTGAAATTGATGAAGAAGCTACCTGTATCGACATTATTGGTTCACCTCGATTCCCATCTCCTGGGCACATTGCCTGACTTTCGCGATAATTACCGGATCATCGGGGGACTGAGAGTTGTATTTGTTCGGATCAATCCCTTTCAGAAGGAGTTTAGCCTTTGTAGTTGAGGCGAGTCCCGGGTTTCCATGAGATCGAATTTCAATTATCTCATCGATTAAGGCTTGTATCTTGCCCGCCATGGTTAATCGTTTTGTTCTGACTGCCTATGATTGTTGTGGTATGGTTCAATATTTTCTCATATGATTGATCAACCCCTGTATGAGGGAAAGATTCCTGCAGTTATCAGGCTCTCCTCTACCTTTGCAGGGACGATCGGGGGAATATTCCCCCAGATAACACTTTTGTCGCCGAATACTGCAAATATTCCATCGATACCCGGGCATATCCGGTCAAGAGATGAATAATCATCCGGGGTCAGCTCATTACATACCGCGGTTGCGACTGCATCAGCGAGGACCGGGTCTGGTCCAAATACCGTTACACTATCTGCGATACCCAGAGACATTGAATGACCAACTGTTGCAGATGAGGTGCATATTCCGTATGCTCCGCGGGTTGGCCCGATTAGAAATGCGTACTTTCCAGAAAGGGGTGAATCACCGGCAAATAATCCGATTCTTACTGTTCTGTCCACCATCAGGGCAATATCTCCCCCGTTATCAATGATGCAGAACTGACAGCCATTATCGACAACCTGACGAAGAGCATAATATGCCACAGCACCGGCAACTGCTGCCATCGGACCTACATTTGCAGCCTCAGCTGCCTCAGCCATATGGGTGATGATCCGGGAGTCTGTCTTCACCTGGACCGGATCAAAACTTGTTCTGAAGAAGGGATCAGTGAGGATATATCTCTCAACCTCGTGCCTGGCTTGCACCAGTCCCTGGCATATGACTCTGATATCCTCTTCCCGATCCGCGAGAATGGTTGCTATCGTCTCTCTGTGTTCAAAATGGTGCCTGATTGGCATCAATTATCCATTCAGAGAGAGGGCCTGGTGTGGGCAGGCTATAACACATCTGCCACAGAGGATGCACCGTTTTGTTGCAACCTCAAGTTTCCACTCATTATCAAATGAGAAGACTTCCTTTGGACAGACACTTATACAGGACCCACAGTCCACACATTCTTCCTCATCATGGCGGATCCCCTCTTCGAGTATACTCACTTCTGCACCGAGGCTGCGCATCTTCTCGCTGACGATGTGGCAGAACTCATCAGATACATCGACCAGGGCTTCTTCACCTTCGTGTGCATCAGATCGGGCCCGATCAACATTTATCAGAATACCCGTATCCTTGACCACTTCGGCAATGATCGGTCTGCTTCCATGCGTTAGTCTTACCAGAAGTTTCATTCTCTCATCCCTCCGGGTCTGAAGAGTTTACCGAGATCACTGGCATGGAGGATGGCTATACACTGGTTCTGGGCATCCACTACCGGCAGGGCACTTATCCGATGGTGCTCAAGTTTCTGGCCAGCAATGTCAATTGGTTCATCAGCTCTGGTGGTTATCACATTACGGGTCATCACGTCTTTAACCCGGGATTTGCGTCCTGGGTGCGCGACCGCTTTGGCGACATCGAAGGTGGTGACTACCCCGACTAATCTGCCCTGCTCATTCAGAACCGGCAGGTGGTTGGTCTCACCTCTGAGAAGTTTCCGTGCTGCTTCGGTGATCTCCTCTTCTTCCTTAATGGTTACCACTTTTCGCTGCATAATCTCCTGGACGAGGGGGACCGTTCTGGTCTCCCGCATGGGTTTGACCTGCTTTGATGGATCGATCCGCCGTGTCGGCAGACAGAGGGTCATCTGTCCCTCTTCTACCCAGTGTTTTAACGTCCTGGCGACCTTGAGTGCATTACGATAACTGGAGAGTGATGACGTTCTCACTTCTTCACCATTCAACTCGATGCGTCCACTCTTGAGTTCAGCGTAACTGACTTGTCTGAGTGCAGGGCGGCTCCTTGAGGGTACTCCATAGTCTTTGACACTGACCATGAGGTCTTCATCACGCACTGCTGTTCTTCTGACTACATCAATATCAAGAACCGGGAGGGGTATTCCTACACCCAGGTACAGCGTCGGACCATATCTGTACATGTATGCCGCACGAAGGTATTCGGTTGACATCTCATTCATATCAGCCGTGGTCATGAGAGTTCCGAAGTTCCCTGATGATGAATGCTGTGTTCCTTCTCCAATGACCATACCGGGCGCTCCTCCAAGAAGGAGGGGGACACCGCTCCCGATAAGCCGCAAGGTAGGATCATTGCAGATCGGATTGAGTGTTCCTGCACCTGAATATGTCACATTTGTTGAGTTTGGGAGGAGTGTTCCCATATAGGTGAAAAGAGCATCCTCGGAGGTGTTAGTCGCCGCGTCATACCGCTGGTATGCATTACGCGGGTTGACCATGATAGCCTGGTTCAGATCTTCGAGCCTTATCTCAGTTGAGATACTTCTTCTTGGATAGCAGTCTGATCCTGAAGATTGTGCACGAAGTTCTACCGATTTTCCTGCAATAAAATCCTCGATGACATGAGCACCACCATAACTTTCAGCGCGGGTTACCGATTTGTTGGTAGCCCCGATGTACGTATCGACTGCAGCGATCCCTCCATATGCATCAACATCATTCAGCCATATTCGCTCCATTTTTATCGGAGGTTCGGCATGACCAAAGTTTAGGAATGCACCTGATGAGCACATTGCGCCAAAGGTTCCGGTGGTCACCACATCCACCTCTCGAAGTGCGCCCTCCTCACCAAGTTCACTCACAATTCCAGGCATCTCATCGGCAGTGACCACCCGTGCTGATCCATCACGTATCCGCTGGTTGATCTCATCGATGGACTTTTCCATAATACTCAATATTTCTCTCTTAGAGCAGTTATACATTCGGAGTTTGGTCGTACCTGATTAGGGGCCTTCTCTTATGGTGAAGGTTTCATCCGATTCTGACTCTGTAGTGCTTCGGCCTGTATCATGCCTTATGATATCTCAAGACGCATCTCTTTGTGAAATGGAGCGTGAACACAACTTCCAAAGCCTGTTCATCTGGTCTGTGCATATTTTGCGGTGTCTCAGTATCTATGGTGGGAGGAATATGGATGCGTGAGCAGATCAGGATTATTTGGTATGGTCTGATTACCTGGCTGGTTCCCTTCCTGGTTTCAATTCCGTTCTATTCATCGACTGGAGAACTTCTGCTGGACCAGCACTTCTTTAAAAGTATCATGATCGTCGTTGGTTCATTCACCGGCGCGCTGCTCGTCATCAGGTTCTTTAGGAGTTATAATGGTCCCTACCTGAACCGTGGTATCAGGCTGGGATTCAGCTGGCTTGCCATCAACCTGATATTGGATCTTCTGATCCTGGTGCCGATGAGTGGTATGGATCTTCAGATTTATATAACTCAGATCGGGATGCGATATCTTGTTATACCTGTTATGGCTGTCATGGCAGGTATGATTGCAGATGATGCTGCAGGGTCCTGCCAGGACTGATGAAGAGTGTATGGAGAAATTTTTATCTGGACATATAGGTATGAAGGAGATAGCCGGAAGATTAAAAACAGAGGATGGAACTGATGAATGACCAGGTACCTGATGGTCTGTCCAGGTCTCCTGATTACCTTCCTGATGTCTGGTATCTCATGGCTGGTAGAATTTCTCCGGAAATGTGCTGCCAGTCTCTGCCCCCTGCAGATCAACTTTTTCGGGCAGCTCTTCGCGAAGTATCACACCAGA
This sequence comes from Methanospirillum sp., assembly GCA_035561295.1. Taxonomy (GTDB): domain Archaea; phylum Halobacteriota; class Methanomicrobia; order Methanomicrobiales; family Methanospirillaceae; genus Methanospirillum. The sequence continues at coordinate 19,236 of DATMXW010000183.1, forward strand.
ATGGAGATTTGGACTATGCAGTTTCCTGTCTTCGTGAGATCGTCACCTATGCCCCACCAGACTGGATGGTGTTTGGACAGGCTGGTCAGCTTCTCAATATCCTTGAGTGGCGGCGCCGGTATCATAAACCATGGTTTACCGTCGCAGAGAAGGGTCGCCGGATTAAACCGGGTAAGTGTGCCCCTTATATTGCACGCGCAATAGCCCTGATGCAGATTGGATCAGATAAGGAAGTTCTTGATCTGACCAGCCGAATTCTTGATATAGGAAATTCTGAGTCTGCTGATAGGCAGGCTGCCCATTTGATACGGGCTGCTGTATTGATCTGTTCAGGGGAGATTGACGACGGAGAGGATGAACTTCGTCAGATCACCGGAGACATGAGCTGATCTCTCTTAATAATCCCTGTTCTGGATGATCCTTGCCAAACCTTGGCATCTGTTTTTATCGAGAGGATGATTCTTTACTAATAATCACGTATCATTCATCAGGTACTCTCTGTTTCCAGTTAATGGACCCGAGTGTAGGAAGGCAGGATGTAAGATGGAGCCAGCGAAGAAAAAAATACTTCTCATCGATGATGAGTCGGTCTTTCGGACGATGATTTACGAAACTCTGACCAGATGTGGATATATTGTTGTTGCAAAAGAGAATGCTTCCGAAGGGATCAGAATACTGAAGACGGACCATTTTCATCTGATCCTTCTTGATATCATGATGGAACCTCTCGATGGGTGGGATACGCTGGATCACATCAGGAACATGAGTCATGGGAGTGATACGCCAGTTATCATGAGTTCAGGCAAACGAATTGACGCTGATGAATTGATAAGGTATGGTGAGCAACTGGCAGGGGTCATCAGAAAACCAATCCCTGATGAAGATCTCTGTAATACAGTCAGGGATTTTTTTACCTGGTATGACAGCCTGATAGCCTCAACCGCACAAGCTCTCCTGGCTGGTGTTCCTGCATCTGCATGTAACCGATGGATAGAATTGAGTAAAAATATCCGTGTACTCCCGATTCTTCGCGCAAATATGAATCCACGAAGTATACCTGATGAGACCAGAACAGCTGAGGAGTGTCTGGCTGAGAAACTGGGTGTTATCGAACGGATTCTCGCAGAGAAGATACAGGAATATAATGAGCTAAAAACTCTTTATCCAATTTTTTCAAGTAGCTAATCAGGTGGACCGTATCTGGTAGACCGCCCCCTGGTTTTCTCCAACCCTGTTTTTTGGTTGTCGGCAGTCATAGGTACCCTGATTGTGAGAAATCCCCCCCCTGAAGAATATATCTGCTTCTGACTGAAAGAGTATATCTGGTCAAAAATCGACATATCCTATACTCCGGAGTACCTGGCCATGGCCGATGAATTACAAGTGTTGATAGTTGATGATAATCAGGATATCTGTATGGCTATCCAGGCTGTCCTGGAAGACGAGCCGTATACTGTCCTCACTGCATCAGGTGGAGAAGAGTGCATACATATCCTGGAGCAGGGATTTTCAGGTCTTATCCTTCTGGATATCATGATGCCTGATATGGATGGGTGGGCGACCATTCGTGAAATTGTAAAGCGGGATCTCTATCATCACATTGCTATCTGTATGCTGACAGCACTGGATAATCCTGATGAAGGGATGCTTGGTATTGAACAGTATGTATCAGATTATATCACAAAACCACTTGTTCCCGACCTTCTGATTGATATAATAAGACTCTGGATGGATAGCATTCCTGATGAATAAACACCTGGTGTATTCCCGGTACATGGCACCTGGGAGTAACACTCAGATATGCAGGCTATCATGAACGTATGAGGATATCAATAATGGAACATTCTCTCCCTCTAGCTCCCCGGGCTCTGATCTGGGAGGAAGATCGCACGGCCGTAAAGGCATTCGTAGATCGTATACGGGAGAGAGGTGTTTGTGATATTGGGAAATTTTTCGATCACCATCCTGAAGAACTTATCAGGTGCAGAAATCTTATCTCAATCTCACATGCAGATCCCGAAGTTCTTCAATTTTTTAACATAAGCAGAATAGATGATATCCCCCCTTGTTTTGCCTCATTTTTCCCTATAGAATCTCTTCCAGGTTTCAGGGATGAACTGGTTGCTCTCGCCGACGGCCGGGAGACCGTAGAATACGGGGTACTGGTCAGAAAGACTTCCGGGCCTGTGGAAGAGATGGTAAAGAACGTCTCTCTCCTGCCTGGCTCGCTCAATAGCTGGAAAAGAGTCCGTGTCACCTGTAAGAATAATACCGATACGTTCAATGTCGATGATGAGAATCGGGCGGCAGACCGATTACTTGAGAACCTGATCCGGTATGTAAATGCTCCAATCATCGTATGGAACCGTGCAGCAATTATAACCCATGTCAGTGCTGCTGTCCTTCGCATTACGGGTATTCCATCGTATGAGATTGTTGGCAACACCATAGATCATCTAATCCCTGTACCGGAACGCGAGAGGGCACACGAGTTCATCAGGATGGCTGAAGGCAGAGAACATGGGGAGGCTATTGCTATCCCTATTCTTCAGAAAACGGGTGATGTCAGGATGATTCTCTGGAGTTTTGCCCATATAACCCATTCATCAGGGGAGATTATTGCAACCATCGCCCAGGGTCAGGATATTACTGAGCAGAAATGGGCGATGGAGTATATGAAGCGGTATATTTCTGAACTGATTGAGAAGAATCATGAACTAGAGGGGGTGAGACACCAGCTCGAAGAGCTGAACCAGACCCTTGATGGAAAAGTTCAGAAAAGAACACAGGATATCGAATCTCTTCTAAAACAGAAGGATGAATTTATTACCCAGATAGGGCATGACCTTAAGACCCCTTTGACGCCTATCCTTGCCCTGCTCCCTGTTCTCCTGAAGAAGGAGCAGGATCCTAAAAGGGTTGAATACCTGCAGATGGCTATTCGGAATGCAAACCATCTGCATAATCTGCTGTTTAGTATTATCAGGATGGCAAGATTGAGCAAAGCGTATCTCCCAAATTCAGGGACTATTCTCCAGATTTATCAGATGATTGAAGAACTGATCATTAACTTTGAGTTCGATATTATGAAGAAACGGATGACTGTGGAGAATAATATTCCAGAAGATATGCAGATCCGGATGAGTCCGATAGACTTCGATACCATGTTTGGAAACATTCTTGATAACGCAATTAAATACTCAAATACTGGTAGCATAGTTCGTTTTGATGGAATACAATCTGATACAGAAATCATCATACAAGTTAAAGATACTGGCATTGGACTTCAGCCTGCTGAACGAATCAGGGTATTTGAGAAATTTTATAAAGCAGATTCTTCGCGCCACGATGCGAAGTCATATGGACTTGGTCTCTCAATAACCCGGGATATCGTGGAGCGAAATGGAGGGATTATTCAGGTCGAGAGTGAAGGCACCGGAAAGGGTACTACTTTTATTCTGACATTTCCATTCAGGAGTGAATATCTGCAATAGTCTATGGTGATCTTCTCCTTGGCAGGTCATCATCTGAATACGATTCAGGTGCGATCTCCCCAGTACCTGATGTTCAAATACAAAGATGGATAAATATCCATGAATTATAGATAAGTATCATGGCTCGTATTCTTATTGTTGAACGAGTGCCGTTTATGCGTAACGTTACTCGTTTCGCTCTCGAATACGGGGGGCATACAATTATTCAGGAGGCTGAGGATGGGCAGGAAGCCGTCGACTTTTATAAAAAATGTAAACCTGATCTGGTCATCCTGGAATTGATGCTTCAAAAAATCACCGGAATGCAGGTTCTTGAAACCATTAAGGGAATTGATCCGGATGCACGGGTTATCATCTGTTCCACAGTACGTCAGCAGAGGATGATCGATCTGGCGATGGATCACTGTGCCGACTCCTATATTGTCAAACCATTTCAGATTCCGAATTTCCTCAGGGAAGTGAACCGGGTTCTCGGGATTGAAGAAATTCCTGAGAAAGAAGGAGATGAGGCGCTGATTCCTTTAGAGAAAGAGGATCTGGAGAAAATTGCAGCCAAGGTCCTGACAAAGACCATTTCTCCTGAAGAGATGCGTTCTTTTTTAAGGGAGTTGAATCGGTAATTATTGGTCAGTACTCTGAAGTGTTCCTTATACTAATCGGTCATTTATGACCCAGATCATCCAAACAGATATCCCCGAATCTCTCAAGCTGAGTACATGAATCCGTCATTATCATCAACCCTTCCATTTGTACCTTTGATCACAATTCTTATTCTTCCATCAGGTAACAGGGAGATCTAATCGTATGGTGTACAGGAATGTTATCCTTGCCGAGCTGGAAGCAATTGCCCCCTCTTCACTTGCTGAGCCGTTTGATGAGGGAAGAATCGGACTTATCATTGAGGGAGGGGAGGAGATAGAGATCGTCTGCACTTGTCTTGATGTTACCCGGGAGGTCGTAATGCAGGCCATTGAAGCAGGCGCTGATCTTCTGATTACTCATCATACTCCGATCTGGTACCCACTCACTCGTATCCGTGGTCAGGATGCCGCACTCCTGCGTCTCATCCTTGGATCAGGACTCAATGTCTATGCGATGCATACCAATTATGATCGTGCTGAAGGGGGGGTAAATCACTGCCTTGCCGGGCTTCTTGGACTGGGCTCTCTTCAGCCTCTCAGTCTTGGTGTTATCGGGGGATGTGATCTTACACCAATGCTGATAGCTGATCTTCTTCATGCCCCCCTCCGGGTCTATGGATCGATAGAGAAGATACGCAAACTGGCGGTAGTCGGAGGATCTGGCTTTGACCCTGCTGTCATTCTCGAAGCTGCACAAGCAGGGGCAGATGCATTCCTCTCGGCTGAACTGAAGCATTCAGTGGTACGTCAATCCCCGATTCCCCTTCTGGAATCGACACATTATGCGCTAGAAGCTCCTGCGATGCGTATCCTTGCCGGCCGGTTTGGCTGGACCTATCTCGATGATCCTCCGGTTGTTTCTTCTATCCCATGAGTGATCCGATTGAAGATCTGTCAGATGGGGCTTTGTTTGATGAGCGGATGCGCCGCCGTATTGCCGGGTACTTCAGGGGCAGAGGGAAAAAAGCTCTTGAAATTATTGATCAATCACGAGTCAAACGATACCGTGACTTTTTTGTTGTCGTTGGGACGACTGGTGAGTATGTAGTAGAGGATGAGTTCTGCTCCTGTGATGATTTTCTCCACCGGGGTGTCTGTTGCGCTCATCAGATAGCGGTCAGGATTGCCCGGGCAACCGGACAGTTCGAACTCGTAGATCTCTGGTACTATGAGGACCTGAGGCCTGATGCGGGTGGTACTGCCTTATAGATGGCAGGATAATAGCTGAGGCATCGCGGGAACACCCTCATGATGGAAGAAGAATATCAGCTTGAATACTTCCGGTCCGAAGGACTGACCCGGAAGGTTTGTACTTCATGTGGAAAAGCATTCTGGACCAGGGATCCGGAACGCCAGGTATGCGGGGATGCTCCCTGCGAGCCATACCAGTTTATTGGAAATCCTCTTTTCAGGGCCCATTCAGTAGATCAGATGAGGGAAGCGTATCTCTCATTTTTTGAGAGGCAGGATCATACCCGCATCTCCCGGTATCCGGTTGCAGCACGGTGGCGGGATGATATCTACCTCACTATTGCATCCATTGCTGATTTTCAGCCATTCGTCACCAGTGGTGTCGTTCCTCCACCTGCAAACCCGCTTACCATCTCCCAGCCATGCATCAGACTTAATGATCTCGATTCAGTTGGCAGATCGGGTCGCCACCTGACCTGTTTTGAGATGATGGCTCACCACGCTTTCAACTCTGGAGGCAAGGAAGTATACTGGAAAGATCGGACTGTTGAATTGTGTGATCAGTTTCTCTCCAGTATTGGTGCTGATCTTAACCGGGTCACCTATAAAGAACACCCCTGGATTGGAGGGGGAAATGCTGGTCCGAGTGTTGAAGTTCTAATCGGTGGGCTCGAAGTTGCAACCCTCGTCTTTATGAGTCTTGGGAAGCAGAAAACCGAGAAACCTCCGGTAATGCTTGAAGGGAATCCGTACTATCCGATGACCCTTCGGATTGTCGATACCGGGTATGGGCTTGAACGTCTTGTCTGGGCATCCAAGGGTTCGCCCACGATTTATGACGCGGTATTTCCTGATATGGTCAGCGATGTGATGCAGGAGGCAGGACTTGGACATCGGCTCAATGATCCTGACTTTATTCATATCCTCGGAGAGAATGCGAAGTATGCCGGACTGATGGACATTTCTGGCCAGCGTATCTTTGAACTCAGGCAGAAGGTTGCGGATCAGATACACATCCCGGTTGATAAACTTGAGAAGATGATAGCACCGGTAGAGAGTGTCTATGCGATAGTAGACCATACCCGGTGTCTCTCGTATATGCTCGGAGATTGTATTGTCCCCTCAAATGTCAAAGACGGGTATCTTGCACGACTTGTCCTCAGACGCACCCTGCGAATGATGCGTGAACTCGGGATACGTGATGACCTTCTAGGCAATTTCATCGCGAAGCAGATGAAGATCATCGGTCCTGACCGGTTTGAGCAGGATCCCGACGTGGTAATGGAGATAGTAGACCGGGAGATCGAAAAGTACCGGAGTACTATGGAACGGGGAGCCCGGACTGTTGAGCGGCTTGCCTTGAATTATAAGAAGAAGTGCGAGAAGATCCCGCAGAGCGAGATGATAACCCTCTATGACTCTCATGGTCTTCCCCCTGATATGGTCAGGGATCTTGCGGCAGAACATGGAGCAGTCGTGGATCTTCCAGATGATTTCTATTCGCAGATCGCAAATATGCACTCTGAGAACGATCGCGTGGCAGAAAAGAATCCGCTCTTTGATTATCTGGATCGGCTCGCCCATCTTCCTGAAACCCATAAATTATATTATGATCGCCCGGGTTCGATGCACTTTGATGCAACAGTTCTTGATGTGCTTGATGACCGGTATGTTGTGCTTGATGCAACGCTCTTCTATCCGGAGGGTGGGGGTCAGCCGGGTGACACCGGGTTACTTCTCAATCCTGATGGAGTTTCAGTCAGAATAGAAGATACTATCAAACTGGGAGAGTCGATCCTTCACCAGATTTCTGGCGGAAACATAAAGAAAGGTGATGTGGTTAAGGGTATCATTGACGAGGAGCGGCGGCTTTCACTCATGCGGCATCATACCGCAACTCATATCCTCCTCAAGGCTGCCCAGGAGGTACTGGGCCCGCATATTCATCAGGCTGGTGCCCAGAAGGGAGAGACAAGTTCACGGATGGATCTCCGTCATTACAAGCATATCTCTTCTGAAGAACTGAAGCAGATTGAGGTTGGTGCAAACCGCCTGGTCATGCTCAATACACCCAGTTCTATCGGATGGGAAGACCGGACTGATGCAGAACAAAAGTATGGTTTCTGCCTCTATCAGGGAGGTGTTCCCCCCGGAGCACGAATCAGGGTGGTCAAGGTTGCAGGGGACATCGAGGCCTGTGCCGGAACTCATTGTGCCTATACCGGAGATGTCGGGCCGATTAAGATCGTTCGTGTAGAGCATATTCAGGATGGTATCGAGCGCCTGGAGTTTACAGCAGGACTTGCAGCCATACACTATCTCCACAGGCAGGAGGATCTGCTTGCAAGTTCTTCAGAAGCGTTTTCAGTTCAGAATGAGGCTCTGCCGGCGACAGCCCAGCGTTTCTTTAGCGAATGGAAAGATCAGCGCAAAGAGATTGAACGACTCTCTGCCCAGGTCAGTGACCTTGAGCTGAAGAATCTGACAACAGAGGAGATGGGGGGGCATCAGGTTCTTATCAAGCGACTAGATCTCCCTTCTGTTGAGCTGGTGAAGATTGGGACCCGTGTTGCAGAGTCGGGTGGTATTGCTCTGTTGATTGCAGGAGGGGAGACTGCCCGTGCAGTAGTTGCATCAGGGGTTGATTCTCTGAAGGCTGGTGATCTGATCTCAGCAGTATGTATAGTTCTTGGTGGAAAAGGTGGAGGCAAGCCCAATCTTGCACAGGGTGGTGGTCCTGAAGTTACCCGGATCGATGCAGCCCTAGAAAAGGGAAGAGAATTGATCGTTTCAGTTCTTAATGTCTGAATCTGGATTTTTCAATGTCAGAGAAACCAGACCGAGCATAAGGAGGGGCTGAGCAGGATTCTTAACCGAACCCTCGCAGGCAGATATCAGCCTCCTTTTTCCCGGTGAATATAAGATGTGGGCAGGAACACGGGTAATATAAAGCAGAACGGCAGATGAGAGGATTTCTTCGCACCCTCCCTAACCGTGAAATGACTCTCTCAGGAAAACTGGCAGAGAGCGTTTAATCACGAACTTTTTATAAAAAAACACCCTTCACTATATACGGTGGATGGGGTGCTTCGAAAAAAAATCCTCCTCAAAGTAATCTTTCTCTCTCTGCTTGCCGGTGCGGTGGGGGCCGCTCAGGCCGGCGAGCTGATACTTACTCCGATGACTGATCAGGTCCGGCAGGGGGACTCACTGGTGGTCTCAGTACAGGGTGCTGCTGATACTGATTACTACCTTTGGTTTTCACAGACCGGGCTGATGAGTGGACTTGCGGGTGATCAGCCTCCTATGGTGGCACCCGGACAACAGCAGGCTGATATGGATCCTGAAGCTGGTCCATACGAGATCGGAAGTTACCTGTATGCCGGGGGGGGAGGGCGCATCATCAGGCAGGACATACCGTATCAGCCAGCGGGAGGGGTACAATATTATTGTCGTATAACAACTGCAGCCAATGGTCTTGCAACCGTCAGATTTGAGACCAGTCCATCGACCTGGGCAGGGAGGTATACTCTGCATGCTGAACGCAAAGTCAACGGCAGCGTTGTCACCGCTGATGCAACAATAAGAATTATCGAACGGGGTATTGATGTCAGGCTTACCCTTGAGAAGAACAAGGTCATTCAGGGGCAGTATATCTCGGCAACCATCACTGGAGTGCCAGATAGTCCATATTATCTGTGGTTCAGGGATACTTCATTGATGACCGGACTCTTTGGGGATCAACCTCCGATCTTTGTTGATGGACAGTCAGGGATAACTCATGATCCTCCCAGGGGTCCATACCTGATAGGTTCATATCAGTATGAGAATGGTGCAGGTCGATCCATCCATGCCGATGTCCCGGCTGCACCCTCGAACGGAACTATCTATTATGGGCTGGTCAGGACTGATAAGACCGGGGTTGCTAAAATCAAGCTGATTACCTCATCAGAGACCAGACCTGGTCAGTATACATTGCAGGCTGAATGGAACAAACCCGGAGCCATCAAAACTGCGACTGCTGCGATCATGGTTGAACGACAGGCTGCAGTCAGTTTCAGTCTGACCCTCTCTCCTGGATGGAATTATATCTCTTCACCAAAAGCGCTATCTGACGGCAATAACACAATGGCTATTTTTGACCGGGTTGATACCGCAGGACATTCTATCTGGAACTATGATGCCAGTTCCCTCTTTACCTCACGATGGCGAGCTCTTGAGAGAGAAGATGGAATCGTTCCCCTGTCCGGGTACTGGATATATTCTGCACGTCCGGTGGTGGTCCCGCTCAGGTTCAAGATTGATCCGGGTCAGGGAATTCCTCATAAGCAGCTCTGGTATGGATGGAATGCAATAGGGTTTACCGAAACTGTTCCCTACAAAACTCTTGAGGCTCTGAGCAGCGTGAAAGATGCATGGATCTATACTTTTGGGTATGATGCTGCAAGTCAACGATATCTGCAGACCATTATCAACGGTGGATCAGGTCCATACTCTGATCAGCGACTCCTGGAACCGGGCCAGGGGTACTGGGTGTATGTGAGCCAGGATGCTGTTCTGTCAGGGCTATCCAGGTAATTTCGGGCATCTCTTTTTTGACAGAGGCAGATTTATTGCACAATAAGAGGATGACTGTATGAGTGATCTGTATGGATCGTCAAACATTAACTGGCATATGTGGGTTGTTGCTGTTCCTCTTTGCAATTGTACCTATCGGTGTCTCTGCCGAATGGAGCCTGTCAGTAACAGGTCCTGATGGGGTAATCCCTGTCGATAAGGCTGCTTTTGATGCTGCAGTTGCTGAGCGCGGTGTAACCCGGCAGATAGATGATTCAACAACCATCGGCGGCCTTCCCCTCTGGAGGGCTGTCAGGATGGCTGATGCTGGCAAAATCCTTGGCCCGGGCGATATTATCGAGATAACCGGCCCTGATAAGACAACAAAGGTTCCGTACCTGAAGGCATATAAAAACGATGATTATCTCCTCATAAACTCGAAGAACAAAGATCCGATCTCTGACTCTTCTGGTCCGGTTGCGTTTGCCGGCCCTGACTATCCGGGAGATACAACGGTTAATGCTGTCTCATCGATCAGTATTTCGACTACAAAAGACTGGACGGTTACTCTGAAGGCAGGTGATGAGACACAGGAGATATCTTCTGATGAATGGACAGCACTTATGCGGGATGACGCTACCGAAGTATCAGGCCCTGATGAGATGCTCTTCTCCGGGATCCCGTTTACCCGGCTGACTGCGCTTTTGCAAGCGAAACCAAAGTCAGGACAGATGGTAACCATTACTGGTATGGATGGGTACAAGGTTGAGATTCCCTGGGATCAGATCTCTGAGAGTGATATGTTTGTGGTTGCATCAACTCTGAAAGGGGAGGCTCTTCCCAAATATCTGAAAGGTCTGTTTGGTGAAGATGTAAGTACACCTGCGTGGCCTCTCATGCTGATTGACCCGACATTCCCTGGAAACAACAGTGTCGGCAGCATCGTCGATATCAGTATCGGGTAGGGGATATCCCCTTTTTTTTATTCACGTCGATATTTCAGCAATGATGCACCCATAACGCCGCTGACGATTACAACCAGAGATACTGGTGATTGCGTCGGGGTCGGGGTTGCAGTTTTTGGTCTTGGCACCGATGTCATGGTTGGCTCAGGGGTCAGAGTTTCGGATACTTTTTCTGTTGTTGTCATGACCTCAGGTACCTGGTTGTTTGTTACATTCATCGGGAGTTCTCCAATAAATCCGGTCTTATCGGAAAAACTGACTTGGTACTCACCAGTTAATGAGACAGGGACTAGGGTAGAGAAGTGCCCGTCTTTGTCAGCATATCCATTATTGGTTATGAGCTGCTGTGGACCGAAGGTGAATCCTTCAGGGCCGAACACCCTGAGTGTGATAACTCCTTTTCCCAGATTTTTCATCCTTCCGGTTATCACCAGTGCAGATCCAAGATCCTGCTCCATCGGTGATTCCAGGATAATCTGATCTGATCGATCTACCAGTTGGATAACGCGCCGGGTAACAGAAGAAGAGCCCAGACTCCCCTCTACAAAAATCTTCCCATTAGAAATGATGTTATGTATCTCAACTTTATACTGTCCCCGCTCAAGATCCCTGGTCTCAAAGTCGGATCTGAAGATCTGGCTTTTATCCACAATAACCGTCTGCCGTTTGAGCTCCCCTGCTGTATATTTTGAGTAATAGAGGACGATATCAAATTGGGTGTCCTGAGGGAATGATGTTGAACCGGTTACAATCAGTGGGCTGCCAACATTAACCTGTTCAGGGGTGTCGATGGAGATAATGTATGCCTGTGCACCAGATATACATCCGAGGAAAAGAATGACGGTAAGTATTCTTGACAATATTCCCATGAAAAGAGTACTGACTGCAGAATATTAGGTAGTATCGGCTATCTGATCTCTTCTCTTCAGTCCAGATCACATTCCATGATGTATCGTGCGGTTATCTTTCTGGCGACATCAGCCCCTTCTGTCTCCTGGATTCGTCTTTCCAGGAGGGAGAAGAAATCAGGTGGTAGACAGTGCAGACTCTCTTCTCCACTGATCATCATTTCGATAAGATATCTGAAGTCCTCATCTGAAAGCCGCAAGATACGAGCGCCAAAGTCATTTGCATCTGTTGAATAGTGATTTGCGACCGGAGGGAGGAGAGATCGGTAGGGCACTCCTGATCCCTTGCACGATTCCCCTGAGAACTCCGGGGCCATCACTGTGAGAAGTTTGATATCCCGTTCGCTCAGTATTCTGACCATGGTATGTATGGGCGTTCAGCAGATTTGCAGACTTCGCCTAGTGTCATGATTGTGTTTCGGGTCGCACCTTTTCAGGTGGCTGTCTGAACCGGCGGGGTGTAGATTCGGGTTGCCATCTCCTTATCCAGCATATAGAGAAGGCCGGTTCCCTTCTCCTGGTTTATCATCTTTAACTGATCAAGGATTGTTCTGGCGTTCTCTTCTTCTTCGACCTGCTCACCGACAAACCATTGGAGGAAGTTCACCGTAGCATGATCCTTCTCAGCCATGGCGAGATCCACCAGGTTATTGATAAGTCCGGTGACCTTGAGTTCATGTTCAAGCTGGGCTTCAAAGAGCTCCTGGGGGGTCTTCCACTCTGCAGGAGGGGTGGTTATCTGCTTCATGATAGCGCGTCCACCACGGGCACAGATGAAGTCGAAGAATTTCAGAGCATGATCCCGCTCTTCCATCGCCTGAATTCTTTCCCAGTGAGCGAATCCTTTCAGACCTATTGAATCAAACCATGAGGACATAGACAGGTAGAGGTATGCAGAGTAGAATTCTGCATTGACCTGCTCATTGATGGCTGTTTCTAGTTTAGGGTTCATAATCCCTTTTGGGATCACTTTCTTCTGTGTTGCCATAAGTGGTAATTCGTTCTATTTATATTTAGGGATATCCTGCTGAAATCGATGTCAGAACATACTGGCAGACTACTTCCTTCCATCTGAAATACTTAAAATTATCCATTTTTTTTAAGAACGAGGGAAGGAAAGAGATTATACGTGTCCACATCTTACATCTGTTATCCAGCACTTTTGAGTGCCGGAGATCTGCACGTCCCGCATAGTCTGTATCTGCGGGGGAGTTTGGTTATGAATCTGAAACGTCCCAATTCCAATGAAGCAATTGGCACGGTGAACCGTTCAAAAGACGTAGTTCCCATGTCGGGCATGTGTTCCCGTTGTGTTGACGGGTGTAAAGGAGCCTGTGATATCTGGCTTGCATCATTTCGCGGTCGTGAAGTACTGTATCCCGGGCCTTTTGGTGAGGTCACTGCAGGGGCAGACAAGAACTACCCGATTGACTATTCTCATCTGAATATCCAGGGATACGCGGTTGGTGCAAATGGCCTTCCTGATGGTGTTGCAGCAAACCCTGATACTGCTGTCTTTGATGACGTCAATACTGAAGTCGACTACGGCTGGGACATCAAAGTCAAGCTGAAAGTTCCGATCTTCACTGGTGCATTAGGTTCCACTGATATTGCACGAATCAACTGGGAACACTTTGCTATTGGTGCAGCAATCTCCGGTATTACTCTGGTCTGTGGTGAGAACGTCTGTGGTGTCGATCCCCAGATGACTCTTGGATCTGATAAGAAGGTGGCATCATCACCCGAGATGGACCGCCGAATCAATACATACAAGAAGTATCACCAGGGCTATGGTGAGATCCTCGTTCAGATGAATGTTGAGGACACCCGGCTCGGAACTGCAGAGTATGTCGCTTCCAAGCACAACCTTGAGACCCTTGAACTTAAGTGGGGCCAGGGTGCGAAGTGCATTGGTGGAGAGATCAAGGTTCGGGATCTTGCCCGTGCACAGGAGCTTAAGAAGCGTGGATACATCGTTCTGCCAGATCCAACCCGGTCAGATGTCCAGGCATCATTCAAAGACGGTGCGATCAAGGAATTCGAGCGTCACTCCAGGCTCGGTTTTGTCTCTAAAGAAGGATTCCTTGAGGAAGTTGACCGGCTTCGGAACATTGGGTTCAAGCGGGTTACTCTCAAGACCGGTGCCTACTCCATGAAGGAACTGGCAATGGCAATCAGATGGAGTTCAGAGGCAAAGATTGATCTGCTTACTATCGATGGTGCACCTGGTGGAACCGGCATGTCTCCATGGCCGATGATGAACGAATGGGGTATCCCGACGTTCTACATCCAGTCACTTGCATATCAGATGGCAACTGAGCTCCAGAAGAAAGGAATGCGGGTTCCTGACCTTGCAATCGCCGGCGGCTTTGCTGATGAGGCAAATGCATTCAAGGCGCTTGCAATGGGAGCTCCCTACTTCAAGGCGGTCTGTATGGGCCGTGGTCTCATGATCCCCGGCATGGTAGGCAAGAATATCGAGAAATGGATAAAAGCTGGAGAACTCCCCAAGAGTGTCTCAAAGTTTGGATCCACAGTACCTGAGATCTTTGTCTGCTACGAAGAGCTCAAGGAGAAGTACGGAGCCAAGATGGATGAGATTCCACTCGGTGCACTCGGTATCTACACCTATGCACAGAAGTTCAAGACGGGTATGTCTCAGATCATGGCAGGAAGCCGGAACTTCTCGTTCAAGTCTGTCTCCAGGAATGATCTGATGTCTCTCACCCCAGAAGCCTCTGAAGTCTCAGGTATCCCGTATGTGATGGAAGCATACCGGGATGAGGCATGGGATATCCTCCTCGAATAAGAGAGAGTGCATAGAATATTCTTACACATCCTTTTTTTACAATCTGATGTGAATGTTCTTGTGAACTAAAAGATCCCTCAACAATAATTCTCTTTAAAATCGCCTCTGGAATTCGCTAATATTTAGTATGTCAACCAGAGTCCTTCAGAGAGCAGATGATAATGAATAGGTATAAAAAAATCTGAAGTCTACGGTTTTATTGATGGTTTATGTGAAGATGCGAAGATTGCCTGGATAAGCAGGATGGAACTCATCATATGTCTCCTACTTTCATCTGCCTGGTTGTGTGATCCATATTTTTCATGTTATGCTCTTTTCTCTGGCTCACATAGTAATTGATCTCGTCCTGGGTACCTTTAGTGATCATGACCAGAACGGTTCCTAATGCAAATCTTCCTGTCCTGCCTCTCCGTTGAATACTTCGAACTTCTGATGGCACTGGTTCATAGAAGATTACTACATCAGTTGCGGGAATATCCAGGCCTTCTTCTCCCACACAGGTAGAAACCAGAACCCGAATCTCTCCTGACCTGAACCGGTTCAATATCTCCACCTGCTGCTTCTGGTTCATTCCTTTCTCTTCTCCCTTCCTGGATTGACCAGTAAACGGTGTTGCGGCAATCCCGTGAGCTTTGAGGAGAGAGACGATCAGAGCGACAGTATCCCGGAATTCAGCGAAGATGAGAATTTTCAGACCAGGATCCTTGGCCAGCTGAATCTCCACAAGACCCGGGAGCCTGACAGCCTTCGGGTGGATCTCATCGTTTCCAGCATCAGATATCTCCTGATATGTTGCCTGAAGTGTTTCCTCCTGCACCAATCGCTTTGTGGCTCCTTTGGCCCCTGCTTTCATCCCTTCTGTAAACAACTCATGCAAGTATTTTCGAAGAGGTATCAGTCCCTGAGTCTCTGATACTTTTACCGCATGTCGCATCTTCATGATCTCACCATAGAGCCGGGCAAATTCAAACCCGGCGGGATCCTTCTGAGATATTAATGCGGTGAAATGGTGATTTAACTGGTTCAGTTGTGTCTGTGTCGGGTTTGGATTGATCTTAAACCCTGCTGCATTCAATGCCTTGCACCGTGATTCAACAATCTCCTTAAAGGTTTTAGATGCCCGATTCAGGATATCTGGGAGTTCGACAAAGAACGTAATGATCTCTTTTTCGTGAAGGTATGGGGTGACGTCGGGATCATCTTCTGTCTTGGAAATAACCCGTGTAATAAAGAGGGAGTCTTTGATCAGGTTCACCTTCTCTTCATCTCCTCCTGGAGATGCGGTCATGGCAAGAATGAGTGGGTTTTGTGATGTGGCCTGATACTCCCCGGCAAGAAAGGTATACGCATACGCACCGACAGCCCGGTGAGCTTCATCAATGATCAGGAGGGAGACATCTTTCAGATCATATATGTAGTTTTTAAGGTCGTTTTCAAGAGTTTGGGGAGTGGCAATCACCAACTGAGCATCGTCCCAGTCCTTGACACGCTCTTGCACGGGAAGTTCTCCAATCAGGAGTCTGACAGAGGTATAGGGTAAGATACCAGAGAAAAACTGATAGTGCTGCTCACAAAGAGGTTTGGTCGGAGCCACCATAATCACCTTCAGGGATTCGGTCAGACGCGGAACCATTACAAGCAATGCGCAAACAGTTTTTCCAAGACCGGTAGGGAGAATAACGAGGGTGTTCTGTTTGAGGGCATCAGTTGCGATCTCGACCTGATAGTCCCTCAGTTGCACCTTTTCTGGAGCAACAAGAGGATGAGTGAAGAAGGAGGTCATTTTATCTCCTCAATTTTGATAATCTCACACCCATTCTCTTCAGATAAAACAGACTCAATGTAATCAACGGTTGGAACATCAAATTCTTTTAAATGGGTTACTTTATATTCCACAAGGAATCTCACTTCCTCACCTCCTGAACCTTCATGGTCCCTTTATCAACAATGCCTACTGTGTATTAGTCTGACACTAGGTAAAATCCTTTGGTAACTGAACACAACTTCCTCTCCCTGGGAGACGTAACTTATGTTATTCGGAATTCTACTGATGGCCTTAGGGTTTTTGCTCGAGTGATGCGTTTTGTATAAGGGTTAAATGAACATGGCTCTGATGGTTATGTATCATCAGTTGGTTTGGATATTCTTTTTACCTCATTTATCAGGAGTGACTTTCGGATTAAGGTAAAAGGTAACTCTGGTCATTTTTTGCCTGGTACTATCCGGTATATTCCTGGTTCCATGGTGATCTCAAACCGTGCCCCTTTTCCCGGCTCCCCGGTTTCATGAATAATTATGCCGGTTATTGACAGAATCTCCCGGATGAAGAATAATCCAAGCCCAGAATTCTTACCGTATCCCCTATTAAAAATATGTTCTTTATCTGTAGCCGCAATCCCTATTCCATCATCTTCCCAGATGATCTTCAGGTGTTCAGGCTCGATGACTGTAGAAACGCGGATGGATGTGAGTCCCTGTCCATGTTTAAGCGAATTGTCTAAAAGGTTATAAAAGACCAGTTCCAGGAGTGCATCTGCATAGATCTCGATATCTTCTATCAAGATGTTCATGGTGATTGTTTCTGGAATATCCAGTTTCTCAAGAATAACTCGGATCTGTTGCCATTGGGGATCCTGGGTTCCAAGATCCTGGTAAATCCGGGTAAATGCTATCTGTCTCTCTATTGTTCTTATGGCTTCGTCCTGCTCTTTGATATATCTTTGAATGACTGGATCGGTCGTTATCTCTGCAATTATTTCCTGATATCCACGAACTATCAGAATTTTATTCAGGATGTCATGCCTGGTGATACCGCTCATAAGATTGAGTTGACGGTTCGCCTGTCTGAGTGCATATTCTGTCTGTTTTCGATCAGAGATATCACGGATCGATTCAATTGCTCCTGAAATATTTCCATCTTTATCATAGAGGGCAGATGCTTTTCCCCACAGGGTTACTGTTCTGCCTTTAGGGCTTGCATACACCGTCTCAGCCAGGAGTGCGCTTCCCTCCCATCTGACTGACTGATAATTTTTTACAACTTCTTTATCTTCAGAAAGGAGCAGGTCTACCAGGATCGGTCTTCGGGTACCATAAAATGGGATTGCATACTCATAATTCCCTTTTCCGACGATTTTGGCTGCGTTCACTCCGGTGAGATCTTCCATAGCACGATTCCAGGCAAGAGCTTCTCCTGCTTGATTTATTACCAGTGTTGCATCAGGAAGATGATCAATAATGCCTGCGAGTAATTGCTCAGATCTCCGAATCCCTTCTTCTGCTACCCTTCGGTCGGTAATATCATGGATGATAGAGTAGAAGAGCAGAGTCCCTTTTACCATGATGGGACCAGTAAACACCTCAATGTCACGCTGCTGTCCGTCTGAAAGATAATGAGTGGTGTAGAAGTGTTTCTCTCCTTCAGCCTTTGATCTGGATAAATCTTCAAGGACTTTCTTCTGCCCAAGTCGGTTGAGATCACAGATAGATCTGCTCGTTAACTCTTCATACCGGTACCCATAGAAGGTGCATGCAGCAATATTCGCATCTACAATCATACTGGTTTCTGGATCAATCAGAAGAGCTACAGAGTGATTTTTGTAGAATAGGGAACTATATCGTTCTTCGCTCTCTCGAAGTGCCTCTTCAGCACTGATGCGTAGTATTGAGAGTCTGGTGACCACTGCGGCCACAAGAATAAAGAAAAGAACCCTGATTACAGCACCCTTGATAATATGCTCATCAGGCGAAAATGCAAGAATGAGTCCCAGATAGATCCCTGCGAGCAGAACAGAGAATGCAAATCCCCGCTTCAAATAGTATACGCATGCAATGATGATGGGAAAATAAAAAATATTCTGAAATATTCCCAGCCATCCTGATACTAGTGAGAAGAGGCTGAAGATGAGGGCAATTACCGTGAACACTATGAGGAGAATGAGGGTTGATTGTCCCGCGTGAAATATTCTGGAAGTTGAAGAGAGATTCATAGTC
The DNA here is from genome assembly GCA_035561295.1 of Methanospirillum sp. GTDB lineage: Archaea > Halobacteriota > Methanomicrobia > Methanomicrobiales > Methanospirillaceae > Methanospirillum. The sequence goes on from DATMXW010000183.1 coordinate 37,794, forward strand.
TTCCCTATTAGGATTACAATGTAAGACTTTTTCACCTTGTACTGGGAGCTGGTAAATCCTCTCTCCATGATTTCCCTCTAAACCGACAGAGGGCCTCATGAAATGAGTGGGAATATGGTATACCTGTTACAAGTACTACACTGACTGATATTCTTGTTCTAGTTGGTATTTAGATGTACGGTATACTTTATGGCATCGTATAGGATTTAAAAATTCCACATGAGCCGGAATCATCTCTCTTGTCAAACAAGAATTAAACCGATGTTTTGATATCTGGAACCACTAACTCTCTGTACGCAATGGTTCCCCCTCCTCCTTCTGAATTTTTCAGGTATCCTGATCTTGCTGTCCAACGACTTATCGTCCTTTTAATAATGTTGCGGATGATTATGGGAGGAATTGACGGGGCAATTCTTCCAATCGGAGTAACAATAATTGTTTGGGATTTAGGAGGGGATTTCGCTTCATTATTGTTTCTGATTGAGGGTATCATTTTTGCCAGTGCCCTCATTATTTGTGGACGAATTGGGGATAATCTCGGGCTTAAAAAGGTGTTTCTGCTAGGAATTCTGATGCTCACGGTGGGTTCTGCATTATCAGCCATGGCAGAATCTATGACCTGGCTTCTCTGTAGCCGGGTCATCTCATCACTTGGACTGACTATCAGTCTTGCTGTTTCTCTCCCGCTCATCATGATCAATATTCCACCAGAGAAACATGGCCGATCTATCGGGTATTCGACGATGGGGATGAGTATTGGCTCTGCTATCGGCCCTATTCTCTGTGGGGGAATACTCCAGTATGCTGGATGGGCCCCGATGTTTCTCGTGATTGTACCAATCGGACTGACGATTCTTCTGGTGGGGTGGAGAATTATTCCAAACATATCATGCACACCGGGGGTTGTCAGGTATGACATTCCTGGAGCGTTTTTGATCTTTCTCACGTTTGGGATCTTCAGTATTGGTATGAATCTTGGTATTCAGAATGCTAATCCGTTAATGTTTATTTCTGCATTGATCTGTTCAATCATGGTTGGTATCTTCTTTGTTCGCCGGGAACTTACGACCCCTGATCCCGTTGTGGATATCGGATTTATCATGAGACGGGCAATTGCTATCCCATTGATCCTCGCCTTTCTTATCTATGCAGTCTATCGGACCTCGCTCTATTTTATACCGGTTTATCTCTCTGAGGTGCTGAAGATATCTCCGGTGAATGCAGGAATAATTCTCAGTATCGTTGCAATCATCCCTGCTCTGGGGAGTCCTTTTGTGGGTTTATATATCGAAGGGAGGGGTATGCAGGGAATTCGTTTTTTACTCACGATCTCTGCGATTGCCGGAGTCATTTCTAGTCTTGTCATGATAGTAACCGGGATGATAAATGGACTTGTTGCAGTTATCATCTCACTATTTCTCCTCGGGATCTCATTCACCTGTGGATATACAACCATCTATGCCTATTATTACCGATCAGTCCCTTCAGGAAGGATCGGCATGGCAGGAGGGATCCTCGAGACCTCCGCAGAACTTGCAGCTCCTATTGCGGTTACCCTGGTGCAGATTCTCTTTGCTGGTGGTATTCTTCTGGAATCAGGAGGGACTGTATCTGCACGGGAGATCATCTGGGAGACGATCCCCGGAGTCCAGGCAATTTATATTTTCTGCCTGATATTGAGCCTTGTCATCCTTATGATCTCAAGGATCGCTCCGGATCCGCTACCGCACACAGGGAATTGTCAGGTCGTTGGATGCCCTGAGTAAACTGTATCCCAGAAATCGGTCAGTTCTGCACCATCATCTCTGCAGCATATATGTGAGGGAAAGCTCATTACATAGTCACGAGAGGAATGAGAAAACCTTTAGGTGTATAAATAAAGATAATAAAGCATTAATATTCAGCCATTCATTTTTAATATTCGTTCCCTTTGTTTTAGGACATGAATAATTTCCAGATATCCTCCTATGAATGGACTAGGATTCTAAGCTGATAATACTGGCATAACAATGGTGAATGCTCGATACAATAAGGTTTGAAAATGGATAAAGGACAGAAACGATGGCTGTATATCTCATTGGCATTTAGTGTTGTAATAATTCTGATTGTCCTTCTCTCAACATTTAATGAAGAGACGATCTCTTATCTCCTCCATATGAATCTCATCTTCCTGGTGATAGCGATTGGACTGAGATTTGTATCCTTCTCTATCTGGGCACTGCGGATTCAGGTGATGTCAGCATCGTTGAATCATCATGTCTCATTTACCCATTGTTTTAATATGGTGATTGCGAATCTCCTTGCTGGTGCGATAACACCTGGACAGGCTGGTGGAGAGCCGGTTCGAGTACATGAACTCTATCGGGCAGGAATGCCGGTTGGGGATGCGACTGCGGTGGTGATCATGGAGCGGTTTCTTGATGGTATCATCCTGATAGTTTTGACGGTTGCAAGCCTGTTTATCATGTGGGAGACTATCTGGCAACTTGGTACCGCAATTGTTTCGGTCATATTACTATCGCTGCTCTTCCTTATCGGGTTCAATCTTATCCTTATCCATGCCGGGAAGAATCCCATCGGGGCAAAGCGTCTGATAATGTCTCTTCTAAGTGGTCTTGAACGCAGATTTCCAAGACCCATAATTTCTCGTATTATCTCCAGTGTAGATCGGGAGTATGATAACTTTAGTGAAGGTATCGTCACCTTTTCAAGTCATGGGAAGAAGGGTTTTGTCCTTGGGGGAATTCTCTCTATCTTCTTCTGGTTCTCAGAGTTTATTATTGCGTCCATTATCCTGATGGGGCTTGGTCTTCCACCGGTCATTGCCGAGTCGATGATAGCCCAGATTCTCATCGCTCTGGTAAGCCTTATCCCCCTCACCCCAGGATCATCGGGTATTGCTGAGATCTCGGCTGCCTCCTTCTATGCCCTCTTTGTGCCCACTGCTGCCCTCGGAGTATTTATTCTTCTCTGGCGGTTGATCATGTTCTATCTGAATATCGTATTTGGGGCAATTGCTACCATGGTTATTTTCAAACGGGAGATTATTCGCGAGTAACATTACCATGGTAACTGAATTTGGTTGTCTGGGTATTCTGAATAAAGGTGTCGATGAGATCTCTGTGACTGAGGTATCTCGATGATTATCTTCGATCTGAAGAAGAATATAGAATTTCTTCAGTCCAGGCCTAAAATTCGGCTTGCTCTCCTGTTTTTAATCCCATTTATTCTGGGGTTTCTTCTGCTGTTTGTTTTCTGGGTTGTATATGATAGTAGTCATTTTTTTCAGATTGCCGGGCTGATCTTTCTTTACTTTATCCCTCCGGCAGGGAAAGAGACAATTATCCCGGCAGGAGTTGCTCTTGGATTTCCCTGGCAGGTGGTCTGTTTCTCAATAACCTATATTGATGCGATATCATGCATGTTCATGCTCTGGAACTTTGATCTCATCTGCAGGATTCCTATCCTTGGACGATGGGTTTTTTTTCTGGTGCAGAACGGGGGGATGTATCTCTCAAAGCATCAATGGGTAGAACGATTCTGTTTTGTTGGTCTGACTTCGTTTGTCTTCCTCCCTCTGCAGGGTTCAGGTGCAGTCGGGGGGTCTATCCTGGGCAGAATGCTGGGTATGAACCCCCTCAGGATCTTTCTTGCAATTGTCATTGGTTCATCTCTCCATAGTCTGGTAATCGGGTTATCGGTGTACGCAATAGGGGAGTATCTGGATCTGAACCTCTGGTATCTGGTAGGTGTATTTCTCTTGATTGTCCTCTTTACGTCAACATTTTCACTCATCTATTATCTGATCAGGAAAAAAAATGGGTCAGAGGATGTGAAGGATGTTGTTCAGGTCAAGTGAGTTCAAACGTGAACTCTTCTCTCATAGTCCGTTTCATTTTTCATCGAACTCCTTATCTCATCAGACTGATATATTCTTGCTTTACCTATGGTTTACGCGGTACATAATGTCGGTTCAGGAAAGAACTATGTACCAGAAGGGGACACCCATGGTGGAATCGGTGATATATTGTTCTTCATTCAGAAAGAGGGGTAATCATGCCTGCTCTTGACATAGAATCTGTTAACGGTCTTTCTGACGAGCAGGCTGCTGACAAGTTGAGAATCGAAGGGTACAATGAACTTCCTGTCCCAAAAAATCATGGCATCTTGGGTATCGTTCTGGAAGTTATCAGAGAACCGATGTTTATCCTGCTGGTAACCAGTGGTCTTCTCTATTTTGTCCTTGGTGATGTGACCGAGGGCATTATGCTCCTGAGTTTTGTCTTCGTGATCATTGGGATTACCGTGTACCAGGAGCAGAAGACTGAACGAGCGTTAGAGGCATTGAGGAATCTCTCAAGCCCCCGTGCACTGGTTATTCGTGGTGGTCAACAGAAGCGAATTGCGGGGCGGGAAGTAGTAACCGGAGATATGCTCATTCTGGTTGAAGGAGATCGGGTCCCTGCTGATGGCGTCCTTCTCTCCTCCAATAATGTTTCAGTTGATGAATCGCTCCTGACTGGAGAGTCTGTTCCGGTCAGGAAAATTCCCTTGACACAAGAAGAGATGGTGCATCGGCCGGGAGGTGATGACCAGCCCTTTGTATACTCAGGAACCATGGTTGTACAGGGCCAGGGTCTTGTAGAAGTCAGATCTACAGGGTCACGTACCGAGATGGGCAAGATCGGCACGGTCCTCCAGACGGTGGAGCGGGGAGAGACCAGACTCAAGGGTGAGATCTCACGGATTGTACGGACGATCGCCGTCGTTGGCCTATTCCTCTGTGTCATAATTATTGTGGTCTATGGTCTGAGCAGAGGCAGCTGGATTGAAGGGCTTCTTGCGGGTATCACCCTGGCCATGGCAATCCTGCCTGAAGAGTTTCCTGTCGTACTGACCATATTTCTGGCTCTTGGTGCATGGAGAATCTCACTGAAAAATGTGCTGACCCGTCAGATGCATGCAATAGAAACCCTAGGTTCTGCAACCGTGCTCTGCGTAGATAAAACCGGAACACTCACCCAGAACCGGATGACCATTCATGCCTTTTTTGCAGAAGGGCAGATATGTGAATCTGATACTCCGGATACCAATTCAGTACCAGATATCTGTCATGAACTCGCTGAGTTTGCCATACTCGCCTGTAAAAAGGATCCCTTCGATCCCATGGAAAAAGCATTGATTCAGCTTCGGGAAGGGGATTTTGGAAAGACAGAGCACATCCATACCGGGTTTGAGCTTGTTGTAGAATACCCGTTATCACCCAAGCTCCTTGCCATGTCAAATGTGTGGCGTTCTCCTGATGGTAATGACTATATTATTGCTGCTAAAGGGGCTCCCGAAGCGATTGCTGATTTATGCCATTTCGATGATGAGAAACGACAGTCATTAGCTGGTGACATTAACACTATGGCAGCACAAGGACTTCGTATTCTGGGTGTAGCCAAATCTTCTTTTGTTCTACCAGACCTTCCGGAAGGGCAGCATGATTTTGAGTTCACGTTCCTGGGATTTGTAGGATTTGCTGACCCGGTTCGCCCTCAGGTAGCAGATGCGGTGCGGGAATGTTATTCAGCGGGTATCCGTGTAATCATGATCACGGGTGACTATCCCCTCACTGCCCAGAATATCGGACGTCAGATCGGTCTTGCCCATACTGACCAGTGTATCACCGGTGCTGAACTTGATCACCTGAGCGATGATGAGTTCAGAACCCGTATCAGTACCGCGACTCTCTTTGCACGGGCTGTTCCTGAACAGAAACTGCGGATTGTCAATGCACTCAAATCCAATGGTGATGTTGTTGCAATGACTGGTGACGGGGTGAATGATGCCCCGGCATTAAAATCGGCAGATATCGGGATTGCCATGGGTGGCAGGGGAACTGATGTTGCCCGTGAATCCTCGTCACTTGTCCTCCTGGATGATAATTTTACTTCGATTGTTTCAGCGGTCAGGTTGGGGCGGCGAATATATGATAACCTGAAAAAAGCGATGGCATACATCTTCTCCATCCATGTTCCCATTGCTGGCATGTCTCTTATACCTGTGCTGCTTAATATGCCACTGGTTCTTCTCCCGGTCCATATTGTTTTCCTCGAATTAATTATCGACCCTGCCTGTTCGATTGTGTTTGAGTCTGAAAAAGAAGAGCAGAATGTGATGAACCGCCCACCCAGGAATAAAAATGAAGGACTGTTCACGAAAAAGACTCTGGCACTCAGTCTCCTTCAGGGCTTTGTTGTGCTGGCCGTTGTCTTGATCATATACATAGATGCACTGAACAGAGGATTTGGTGATACAGAGGTGCGAACTTTGACGTTCACCACCATAGTCATTGCAAATCTGTTTCTGATTCTGACCAACCGTTCATGGTCTGAAACGATCGTCAGAACAATACAGACACCTAACAAGGCGATGGTGTGGGTATTTTCCGGGACAATCATCAGTTTGATCCTTGTTCTTTCCATCCCCGGGCTTTTAAATCTCTTCAGATTTGGTTCTGTTCCCTTCGTTGACCTGATTATCTGTGCACTTGCCGGGGTGATGAGTGTCATCTGGTTTGAATGCTACAAATTCTGGAGTTCACGAAACGTCGTGGGGGAATGAAGGGGTAATCGATTTCGGATGCCTCCTCGACAAAATCACTTTTCAGGCATGCTCTGCAGGAGCCGATCCAGTTCACCGATCATATACAGGGGAACTGACAGAATATCTTCATGAAAACTCAGGCCCCCTTCCCAGAATCTGATAGCAAATGGGGTTTTTTTCTCATCTAAAACCCCCCCTCAATGAACGGAGTCTTCCGGTCCTCCCTGATTTACCTTCAATGGGATAAATTCGTGAACCACGGGTGATACAATAATCTACCTCGCTAGAACTGCCAGACTTATCCCGTGCCCAGAAGAAGAGATCAGAACTGATATTTGGATCAGTATGTGCAAGAAGTTCCTGACCGACAAACTGCTCTGCCACGCCTCCTCTGTGTATCTGGATGATATCCTCCAGCGTTAGTATCTCGGTTCCTATCCCACAGATATGTTGTATTAACCCGACATCCAGAAAAATGTACTTCAAACGGTTTGAGAGTGATGCCCCAAGCGGAAGACCTGAAGCGTCAGTACAGGATATCCGGGTGATTACCCTGGCAAGGGTAAGGAGCTCGATCGTTTGTTTGATCTCACGAGAACGCAGATCCCTATCAATATTTACATATTTTATCTGATCACCGACCATCCTGGGGATTGCATCAAAAACCTTCTGCAGGTGGGATACAGCTCAAAATTGACGGTGATAATATTTTGAATCCTTCTCTTCCGAATTTTTGAATGATGTAACTCTTACCAACCTGATGGGGCTCCCCGAATCAGAAGAGGGGAACGGTGTTTTTGTTTCCAGGATATCAGGTGAGGATAGATGGTCCGGGTTATCATGTGTACAAAAGGTACATGCTTGGATTGAGTATAAGTCTGTGGTGAAAATTGGGGGTTATTTGATCCATCGTATGGCTAAAAAAGGGGGTTATTATTTCCACAGCCAAAAAGAAATCAGGATGCAATCCACTCCTCTGATATGGGAGAAAATCTGGACCGTGATAGGATGTGATCGCCGTGTATTCTATTGCTTATCAGGTATCCTGCTGACACGACTGGTACTGTCTGAATTGTGTACCTGATTGAAAACCTGAGATAATTAAGGTCCTCCTGCCCCGGCTGGTGGTCCCTGACCTGCAGGTGGCCCTCCCGTTCCCGATGGTGGCCCATATCCATCCGGCGGTCCTCCTGCCCCAGCTGGCGGCCCTTGTCCTGCAGGTGGTCCTCCCGTACCTGATGGTGGCCCATACACGGTCTCCATTTCCGGGTGAGCGGCGATAAATTCAGAGAGGTCCGGGTACATGTCAGTATACGATTTTAGATCCGTAACCGAACCGGCCAGGAATAGTTCTGGATGAGCATTCCAGATCTCCTCTGCTCCCGGAGTTGATGCAAGGTATGCTGATACCTCTTCCATTCCTGGTGGGGTTGCGGCATACAGATCTCCCAAATCCTGATTCTGCACAAAAAAGGCACGAATTTCCTCGTTAGCAGAGATCAGTTTTTCAAGTTCTTCTTTGGAGGTTACCCGGTACATATCGGGGTGAGCATCGAACAATGCTTTAGCATCTGGATTGCTGGCTAGTAACTCCTTTATCGCAGCAAGGTCAGTTGCTTTTTCCGCTGCAGCCTCCTCTGACCCTGAGCCACTGCTCACCACTCCCCTGAGCATCGACTCCATATCCGGATTATCGGTGAAGAACTGACTCACATCATCATGAGCATTAAGAAACGCTTCTAACTCTTCAGCAGACTTCATCAGAGCCAGTTCAGGGTACTGGTCCATTAGTTTCTTTGCATCCGGATTCTCTTGCAGATACTGTGCAAAAGCATCTGCAGCATTCTGAGTCTTATCAGGATTAGCCACTGGTGTCTGTTCTGGTTTGCCCCCTTCTGCAAATGCTTCAGATGGTACTCCGGTCAGATCTGACAGGTCTGGATTATTTTTTAAGAACTCACGAATATCAGGATCCTGGGCGGCAAGCTTCTGCCACAAATCAACAAAGGTTGATCCAGACGATGGATCTGCCCCTTCAGTATCATAGTATAATTCCGGATGAGCATCAAAGAATGCCTTTGCATCAGAATTTTTATCAAGATACTCTTTCAGACCATCAATGTTAAGAATTCCAAGGTACGCTTCAACCGGATAATCCAGATCGTACTCGGCAACATACAGAGGTGTTCCATCTGAAGGTCCACCAACATGATTTCCTGAGCCGGGTATCAGCAGCTGCAGTTCAGGGTGATCTCCTGCCCATTGATTGATCTCATCATTTTCTCCCTGAAGCATAACCAGATCATCCCAGGACGTTAGTCCATATAATTCTGGATGAGCATCAAAAAATGCCTTTGACTCTGGATGGGTATCAAGATACAGGTTAAAGGCATCTGATTGTATGGGGGAAATTTTCTCAATTTCATCAGATGTTGGAGATGGGGTCGGTTTTTCTCCTTCCGGTTCCGGAGTTCCTGGATCTGGAATGACTGGTTCAGGATTGGGAAGGTTCTCTTTTGTCAGGGCTGAGTACAGCATCTGGCTTAGTTCCTGTCGATAGGCAGCATCAAGGGTCTCATCTGATCTGATGTGTTCATCCAGATACGCAAGGATCTGAGCCTTATCAGTCATGCCACTCACTTGGGGATCGGACAGATATGATTCAATGGTGGGGAGAAGACCTGGATTTGCGATATCGAGCCAAGGGACTTTGGTGTAAAGAGAGAGCAGATTTACATTATCTTTTACTAAATTTCTGAATGCCGGATTAGCCTCCGGACTCTCCCAGGCTGCCTTAGTATCCGGATGGGTGTCCAGATATTTCTGAAGAGATACACTCAACGGAGGTTCTGTTGTAGATGCTGTGATACTATTACAGTTTAGAAAAAGAAGGGAAAATATCAGGACCCATTGAGTGATCACCCTAATCCTGAAGTATCGATGCTGGAACATAGTGTGATAATGGTATTGATAAATAATATATTTATGCCTGGCATTATGACTAGATACAGGAATGAGTATCAATTATGGAGAGAATGAGGGACTGAGGGTGGTTACTCTCTCCCTAGACGATATTGCCCAAGCACTGGAGAATTGTACCCATGACACACGGTATGTCATTGATATGCAGGAGCAGGAGATTGTCATGCTTTCAGAGCACCTCCTCTCTGATGAAGAGATTGATCAGTTCTTTGAAGAGATGGATAGCGACACAACCGGGAGGTATATTCAGTTTCCGGTTCGAATAGATTCCCGGATTGGGTATGCTGATATGGAAAATTTTATAGAGGAGATAGAAGATACCCAGATTCAATGTATGGTTGAAGATGTCATCAGAGGATCCAAAGCCTTTCGAAGGTTCAAGGATCTCATTGCTGAGTATCCTGATCTTGAGAAACGGTGGTATGCATGGAAAGATGACAGAGCTCGAGATCGGGCTGTTGAATGGCTGACCGACGAAAGGCTAATAATTCTGTGACCATACTATTGTTTTTCTCTATTCAGTCACATTTTAGACATGGATTTTTGAGATACCTGGTTATTTAGATCTTGTCCTGATTAAATT
>DATMXW010000184.1:0-12334 GCA_035561295.1 Methanospirillum sp.
AAATACTTAAATATATATCAGGATACTTTTTTTGAGGTAGAGGACTATGGCAGATTTACCAATTGCAGCAGTTGTAAGAATTGCTAAAAAAAGTGGTGCAGAACGGGTTGGCAGTGACGCTGCAGAAGTACTTGTCCTGAAAGCAGAGGAGTATATCGCTGTTATTACCAAAGAGGCAAATCGACTTGCACAGCATGCAGGAAGGAAGACAATTAAGCAAGAAGACGTGATAATGGCAGCAGAGAATGCGTAATCATTCCCTTTTTACTTTTCGGTCTGACAATTCAGCGTTTTTTATTAGAAAATAGAATTAAAGAACACCTTTTGTACTGGGTACTCTACCATCTAAGTCAATAATTGTTACTGCATCACGAAGAGCTATCCCACATGCTTTAAAAATTGCTTCGCATTGATGGTGATCAGATCTGCCGCTTCCTTCAAGATGAAGAGTGATCCGTGCGGTTGAAACAAAACTGGAGAAGAAGTGTTCAACCAGATATGGCTCAAGAGTTCCTTCAATAAGTCCGCTGAAAGAAGAAGAAAATACACAGCAGGGCCGTCCACTGATATCAACTGCTGCAGTTGCTCTGGACTCATCCATTGGTATGATTGCATGAGCGAACCGGCGAATTCCCTTTCCTTCAGACACTGCCTGGTTAAATGCAGTGCCCAAAACCAGTCCAATGTCCTCTATAGTATGATGAGGGCCTACTGGCAAATCTCCTTGAGCAGAAATTTCAAGATCAAAATGTCCATGCCTTGCAAAAGAATCAAGCATGTGATCAAAAAAAGGGATACCTGATGAGATCTCTGTTTTTCCCGAACCATCCAGATCTAGATTAATCCGCACATTCGTCTCTTTCGTCTCCCGGATGACACGACCAGTCCTCATTGCGCTGCCTTCAGCGCCTGTTCAAAGGTGATCTTTCCAGCATATAAGGCTGAACCGAGAACAATCCCTTTCGCTCCTGCGGCTTTGAGAGAGAGAATATCATCAGATGTAGTGATTCCTCCGGCAATGGTAACCGGCACCGTAACTCTACTGGTGAGTTTTTCTACAGGCTCAGGATTGACCCCCTGACACAGACCTTCAACATCTACATTAGTATACAGAAGAGAGCCCGCCCCTTTACTAACAAAAAGATCCGCAAAGGTTAGAAAATCTCCAGCAGGTCGTTCCCATCCGTCGATTACTATCTGACCGGACTTAGCATCTACTCCAGCCATAATGCGGGCACTGCCAAATTCTTCTGACAGAGTTGTCAGACAATCGGGATTTGATACAGCAAAAGTACTCATGATGACCCGTTCAACCCCTGTCTCAAGCCATGAACGGGCATCATCAACAGATCTGATCCCTCCACCGAGTTGGATCTCAACACCGGTTTCATAGATAACCTTTTTGATGAGATCTGCATTTGCCTGAGCAGTACCGAAGGCTCCATCAAGGTTTACAATATGAAGTGCATCTGCCCCCTGATCCAGCCACTCATCAGCGCAGGTAAGTGGGTCACCATATTCAGTAGCACTCTCACGCTTTCCCTGCACGAGCTGGACACACCGCCCGTTCAGAATATCGACTGCCGGAAATACATTCATCAGTTCACACTCTCTTAGGGAATTAATCGCTCTATGGACATCACGAGAATATCGCGTGCCCCTGCCTGTTTAAGGCGATTGATCAGCTGGTACACCTTATCCTGATCAACAACAACATGCACAGCCACCATATCAGGCCGTGATGCAACCTCCATCACTGTCGGCCCGCTCATTCCGGGGATGAGGTCTTTGATCGTATCAAGTCCTGAACGGGTGACATTCATCATCAGGTAGCATTTTCCTTTTGCATTGATAACACTCTCAAGTGCAAGATGTAGCTCGTCAATTTTTGCTCTTTTTGTGATGCCAGCCTGATGATTTGCTATGAGGAAAGTACTTGTTTCAAGAACCGTCCCGATAATTCTGAGACGGTTCTGACGTAATGTTGTTCCCGAACTCGATATATCAACAATAGCGTCAGAAATTCCCAGGTGTGGAGTAGCTTCACAAGCTCCTCCCACCGGAACAATGATTGGTTTTACACCAACAGATTTAAAGAATTTTCTTGTAATCGCCGGGAACTCGGTAGAAATCCGCTTTCCTGCAAGATCTTCTGGAGCCATGAACTCAGAATCTTCAGGAACTGCCAGGACCACCGTTGCATTTCCAAAACCAAGGTTTAAAACCTCATTAACATCAGAACTGCGTTCCACCACCATATCATGGCCGGTGATACCAAGATCAGCAACACCTGATGCTACATATTCTGGAATATCGATCGGACGTGCATAAAGGATTTCCACATGAGGATCCCTGGTTTTTACTATCAGGGACCGATCTCCCCCATCAAGAATTCCCAGACCAGACCTCTCTATCAGATCTCGTATAGGAGTTGAAATCCTGCCTTTGTTTGGGATAGCAAGCCTGATAACCGGACTGGATTCATCAGTTCCCTTAATTCCCGAAAAAAGAGGAGAGGACATCAGAATGTTTTCAACTCGCCTCTGATGACACGCTCTGTTATCGAGGTAATGTTCTCAAGACCAGAGTCTATGATCTCATACACATCCTTTTCAACCTCTTTGAGCGTCACCGTTGGTTTGGGGATGATCTGAACACTGGCGATAAGCGGTTGATCAATAGGCATTCCGATTTGTGAAAGGAGCCTGATCTGAATCTCAGCCAGGTCATCAACCTTCTTTACACACTCATGAGCCAGTTCGCTGGATAGAAGGTTGTAAATCTTCCCAATGTGGTTAATTGGATTTTTACCTGATGTCGCTTCCATGCTCATTGGACGGTTTGGAGTGATCAGACCATTTGCCCGGTTTCCTCTCCCTACAGATCCATCATCACCCATCTCTGCAGAAGTACCAGTGACAGTAAGGAACAGACTGCACTCAGCATCACAGTCAGCGGTATTAACCGATACCTCAACTGATCTCCCCGTGCACTTTTTGGCTACTGCAGTAGCTTCGTCCTCAAGACGTGACCGGTAGTCGATGTACTCTGATAATGACGAGATATATTTGTCAACCATCGCACAACAGAGAGTAAGTTTAATGGAATTACCCTGACGAAGCCCCATAATCTTAATGTCCTGCCCATACGCAGGATACTTTGGCCTCAGGGTATTATCGACATAAGATGCAATCTCTCGGATACAGGTTTCAATCTCTGAGAAAGGTGCGTAAGAAACCCCAAAGGAAGTATCATTAGCCCGGGGAATGGTCCCTTCTTCAGGTCTGAACACATCACGAAGGTCAGTGGATCCGGTCCCAAGCCGGCAGTCCATAATGACCTCACGGTCAAAATCAAGCTCCGGGAGAATCTGACGCATATAATCTTTGGCAGCTTTCAGAGCAATCGGCTCAGCGGGTATTTTCTCCCCGTTAAACTCTTTTGTAGCCCTTCCGTCCAGAAGAACAAAGATTGGTTTGAGGATCTTTCCGCCACCAAATTCTGGCTTTGATTCTCCTGCAACCACTTCTCCCTGGTCGGTATTATGATGGAGAACACCACCGAACTGTTCAAGGTAGTTCTGACAGAGTGCCCGGCTTATCGACTCTGCTATACCGTCAGCGATACTGTCAGGATGACCAAGACATTTCCGTTCAACAAGTTCTATCTGCTGATTCTCAAGAGGAGTCTGGTTCAGGATATCAATCGCGATATTTCTCTTCATCTCAAACCTCTGTGTGTATGTAAACGATCTTATATCGCTTACCGGTACAGAATAGTGTATACATTCGCCTTAACCACATAAGAGGCTGACCTTCCTAAGTATCCATTTACTTCATGTATACAAAACAGAGTAACCTGCAACAGAGAAAATCTATGGCGGATATAAACGATTTAGATGCACTAAAGAAGTCTCTCTGGACTAAACCTCCGATTCCTGCAGAGGAATTTTTTGAGAAGGTAAATGGTCTAGCACAAGGTGCACGGCAACTCTGCGCATTGAGGGCGGCAGAGAAATGTGGTGTATTGGATCTTCTTAAAGACTTCAGATCTCCACAAGAAATATCCGGAAAATTTACTCACCCGGATTTAATTACAAGCCTCATCCATGTCATTGCTGAGGCTGGATTTCTGGAAAGATCCGGGGATAAATACCGGTGCACCCCCCTTGTAAGGACATTTCTCACACAGGAATCCCCGTACAATCAGGAACCTTATCTTGAGAAACTCATCTGGCATATCTCCGATCTCTGGGTGAATCTTCCAGAAATACTCAATCAGGGTCCGAAGATCTACCAGGAGGAGGATTTCTTCAACATTCGTTCTCTCCCTTCAATGGCTACAAATACATTGTGTGGACGATTACAGGAGACCGTTGCAGCAGTTGAGAGACTACCCGGATTTAAAAGCGCCAGAAAGATGATTGATCTCGGAGGCGGACATGGGCTCTATACCATTGCCCTGGCTGCCAGGAATCCAAAGCTGCAGGGAATCGTTTTTGATCTTCCGGGAGTAGTCTCCCGGGCCGAAGATTTTATCCGCAGATATGGGATGGGCCAGCAGGTAATGACCGTAGCAGGAAATTTTTTTTCAGATTCCATCGGTTCAGGATATGATATTGTACTCTCTTCTTCAAATCCTAGTGGGAAATCTTGTGATATGATCAAGATCATCGCCGATGCCCTTAATCCTGGGGGATATTTCGTAAATATACAACCTGGCGATTCGGAACCCCATGAAGATCCCTCCATTCTCCTAGAGTGGGAACTATGGACATTTTCAGATGTTCATATTCCCAAAAAATTATGGGAGAAAAAGAAAAAATTCTACACTAAGGATTATAAAGAAGCGTTGTTACAAGCAGGTTTTACGATACTATCGATGAATCAGATCTCTGATCCATATCAGAAAGAATACACAGTTACTCTCCTGATTGCTGAAAAGACAGGGGTTACAAGTTAAAAAGTTCGTGATTCAAGATATATTAGGAACACTCCTGATACTTCAAAATTTCCGGGGGAATGATCAGTTCTATTCTGAATGAACTATCCGGAATCCCGGTTTCCCTAAGAGAAACCCCAAAAATTTCAAGCAATTTTTGCGCAAGGAATAAGCCAAAACCCGTACCGGATCCAAAACCAAGCTCAAATATTCGTGACTTTTGATTTGCAACGATTCCTTTTCCATCGTTCTCAATTGAAAGGATCGACCCTTCTGGTTCCCTGCTCCAACGTATCCTGATGACAGAAGCGTCAGGAGCATGAGCTGGAATATTCTCAAAAATTCGAACTAGCGCCTGCTTAAATATCTTATCAGCAAACACCTGGACAGGGGGAATCTTGATATCCATTGCTATCTTCGTGCATCCTGCCTCTCCCATTGCTTCAGCAATCAGATCCGTAATGGTGGTGTACCCCGCTTCTGTAAGCCCGATCTTCTGATACTCGCGGGTGAAAATCAATTTTTCTCGAATCTTATCAGCTGCATTCTGTTCTTTCCCAAAAAAATCCTGGAGCATTGGATCAGTTACCATATCTTCTGATAACTCAAGATAACCCAGAATTGCAGTGAGCTGATTGAGCATATCATGCCTGAGCTTAGAATTGAGAAGGTTCCAGGCTTCATTACCATGGAGGAGCAGGTTCCATTCAAGGGGGAGAGTAGTTATCCAGAGGATACTCCCGATAATCGTTGGAGTTCCTTCTAAATCGTATGTTATTGTACAGCAGTCTTCTACCCATTGCGAGGACCCCTCACATATGAGTCGATACCTCATTATAACTGAAGGCTTTTTCTGGAGCATCCCCGCCCCCAGCTTCCGGGTAACGAGATCCAGATCTTCACCATGGATATGGGTTGTCAGATCTAATGGCTTGGATTGTATGTGAAGCCCAACCTGTTTTCCGTTTTCAGATACTGCTAATATCTGCCAGGGATCCCCTGGGTCGCGTATTACAGCCACAGACGGCCCGGTTTTAAAGACTTCTTCAAGTGATACCATGTATCTCCTGCTCCTGATAGTAGGGTATAATGATTCAGATCAGTTTAAATGCTTTGATATAATCCGGAGGAAGGTATTTTTCTCTGGTCCTTCATCCAGAGGCTACAAGATTCACGGCTTCACGAATCTGTGACCAGGAGATTCTGCCAAGAGGAAGAAGAACTTCATTGATGAGAACCATGGGTATTGCAGGATGCTCTGACTCATAAATCGCTTTGATATGATCAGGTACCCCTTCGTCCAGTAGGGTGAGAGTCAGGGACACCCTATCTCCGAATTGATTATAAATTTTTTCACGAAGGGCTTTTACGGCCGGGATGAGTTGATTGGTTGGATAACATGCATCAAGGCCACATGTCCGGTCATTATCACATGGGAACGGGCAACACTCCATTTCACGATATCCAACAATCTCAATGCTTACCGTATTCACTCTTATGAATATGTGAAAAAAAGAGATAAGCCATCCCACATCGTTCTAACAACCAATCAAAGATCAGGAGAGAAAAATCTCAAACCGATCATGCTTTGCTTTACAGATAGGGCAGACATCAGGAGGGTTGTCTCGTGCAGCAAGATAACCACACACCCTGCACCGCCACACCGGATAGGGTAATTTTTTTTGGGTAGAACCGATTGAGAGCCGGGAGTTTCTTTCGCTCCGATCAGGTCTGCGTTCAGGCACAACAGGAGCCCCAATCCCGCTTGCAATCACATCAGATGTCAGATACAGCCCACAATAACATGCACCTGACATGGTAAGGTCAGCATCCCGATAGTCACAGGGACAGATGATATCACGGTCCTCGTTGATACTGCCTAGAGAAAGTCGGCAGGGACAGGCCCCATACCCATATCTGGATTCATTCACGAGCAACCCTTCAACAAGCGCCTTAGTAAAAGAAATATCCGGATTTAGATGATATCCTCCTTGTTCAGCATCCTTTTTCAGATTCTGGTACTTCTCTTCAATACGGTTGATGTTTATTTCATCGGTCATCAGGCAAGCGCCTCCCGAATTTCATCAAATCTGCTCCCCACTATAGTTATCGACTTATTAATGACCAGAGTTGGGAATGAGCATCGAGGATTGTACTGTTCAATCTCTTTGATGACCAGGTCCATCTCTTCCCGGGTGAGCTGATCAACAAAAAGGTAGTCATATGCGACACCCAGCTCATTCAGAAACTCTTTAGTTTTTTTACAGTGGATACAGGTACTGAGTGCGTAGAGCATGACCGACCCTTTATCAGTACCCTGAATATGTACAGGAGTTATTGCCATAATAATTCAGTAATAATTGATATGAGAGAGTATTATATACGGTTTGGGGTTAAATCCGATATCTGAAACAGTTACCCAGATTTCAGGATTCTAGAGAAGTTTCGGGTAACCTGAATCGTGAATAAAGCATCCTGATACCGATCATGATTCTTCACCACAATTCGCGTATCATGGTATCGAAGCAGAGATTTGTGCAATTAAAGGATCTCCGAATCAAAAAAAAATGGAAGCATCCGAAACCATAACACGAGAAGCATTAGATTCGTTCACAGTACCCTGAACTCGCAAACAGGAACTATTCATCAGTAGTCATCGACATGGAAATGTAATCACCTATACCACCCAGCCCAACAAGAATCACGACCGCGTATGCGTCAGCCCAGGTTTCGATAGAAGCGACAATAGCATTAATTTAGTAACTAGAACCCGAGACTGAATCACGCATGCTCCCGTGACCCCCTTTCCCCATCATTACGTTCCTGCCATCTTCTCAACCCTGAACCATAGGAACAGCATTGACTACCCACCAGTATAACGTCTGAAAAAAAGGAAGCTCATTCGTGAACCAATCAGATCAATCCCGCAAGCTCATATGCACCATGATTGTACAGATTCAATGCTTTGACAATAAGATCTGCATCATGAGGCATCTGAAGATCTGAAAGGTCTCTAACTCTGCAAAAAATCCTCTTCTCCTTAGCGGAAGCTTCGTGCTCGAACCACCAGGACAAAGAAAGCACCAATTTTTTCAGGTAAGTCTGATCCGTGATTAGGTCTGACATTGGTCCAATTAATTTCAGACTAAACCTGAATGGATCCATCTGTCCAGCATACCATAGAGAAGATGATATTTTTGTCAGAATAAAATTCAATCTTTGAAAATCTCCTTCTTTGAAAGCAACGGACCAATCCGGAGTACGAAGATCAGAGATGATATTCTGATGGCGCGTTACAATCTCCATCCCCATCAAATCGGAATTGGTAATCCGTTCTTCATATGGCAGAACAGGTCGGTACAACTCTAACAAGTCAGCCAGATCATAACCCGATTTCACAATCAGAATCGTATCACCACCCAGAAACCCACAACAGGTAACTGATTCAGATCGAATTATTGCGAATGAATCAGGAGTGAGGTCTTCTTCATCATACCAGATATCAGGAGGACTCGTCAGGGTTACGCGCATACAATAATCTCGGGTTACCAATACCCAATCTTCTTTTCAAGCCATTCACCACATTTCCATGGTGCTTCAACCCGTGGTCTCATATGCATGAATCTGGGTTTTCCGTCTGGATCTCCCCCCCCAAATATCGGGGTAGGAGGATAGCGCCAGCATTCAAGCCTCATAATTTCTTTATTTTTACCTAATATCGGTACACAAAACTGACAGGTCTGACAGAAATGAGGATCAGCCATAATAGATGAATAATCAGGACCCGTATTAACCTCCCGGTTTTCACTGCTCAGACAGATATCGAAATCTATTTCTTTTTAAGCGAATGACAAGTTCTTATGAATCCCGGTTTTTTTGGCAGGTTCTTTCGCTCATCGCCTAAACCCCATATTGTTGAGAGTCCGCCACCACCACGTATTGTGAGAGGACCCGGGATGGAACTGCGGGAATTTGATGAGAAACCCTACTTCATCGTTGCTTCAGTTGAGATGGGCAATACTACCACCAAATGTATTCTTACCGGAGTTAATCTGGAAACCGGTATGAGTTATGTCATCAACAAAACTGTCACCATGAGTCGGGATGTCCGACCTCCAAAAAAAGGAGAGGAGGTATTTGGCCGGACTCTTGATGGTACAGAGCTCACTCGTGAATCAGTTACAGAACTGGTTAAAAATACTCTTATTACCTGCCATAAGGAGGCAAAACTTGATATTGCCCGAGATCTGGACTTTGTGGTGAGGAGCACCGGAGTGGTAGCCGCGATGGATTCTCCAGATCAGGTCGGAGATTTCATCATCGCTCTTGCAAATGGGTGCCTCGATGCTGGTGTTCCACCCCGTAAAATGACACCTCCAATGTCTAAAGCAAACCAGCAGGCTAAATTGCAACCATTTTCTTTTGCAGATCGGGTCAATTTTTCTGGAGCAGTTGCCGGTGTAGTTCCTCCACAGGGATCAACTGGAGTGGAGATGGTTGCCAATGAGATGGAGGGAGAACTGGCTATGGCAGGGATTAAAGAGGGTGCAAAGTGGACACCGGTAGATTTTCGAAATCCCTGTGTTTCGATAGATTTTGGGACAACACTAGACGGGCGAATTACCAGTGATGTAGATCCGAAGAGTACAAATCCTTTTGCGAAAACAATTGGGAATTTCTGTGGGCTTGCAGGGGCCATTCCAGATTCTATCGTGCGCGGTACTGGTCTTGTAAAACCACATACCGGAACAGCGCTCGATATCTTTGGGGATAAAACAAAGATGGGAGGGATCTTTAGCTCTCGAAATGATCCAAAGATAGTGAATTCTTACGTAGATCGGTGTCATGAACTTATTGAGGTAGAAGTAGTCCCTGCTGATCGGAGCAGATATGGAATGGTTCCAGTATATGCAAAGATCGCAAAAGAGTCAGACGTTGCTCTTATTGGTGTTGATGCAGGAGAGAATGGAAGTACAATCCCAGAACTGGAAATAATTGGTAAAGAGATCATTTCATCCTACTCAGTTCCGGTTCTCAACGAGATCATTGATCAGGTATGCGCCCGAATGGCCCTTCGTATGATAGATGTCACTCATGAACTGGGTCTTATCTTTCCGGATACGACGATCGGGTTTACCGGGCGGGCAGCGATATCCGGGAGAAAGCCAGAGTACATTCTTGAAGGAATTATTCAGCGAAAACTATTTTCTGATGCTCAGGATCGGCTTGTTTTTGTGGATGACGGACTGGCACGTGGTGCAGCACTGATGGGCAGATGCATGAACTCACTTGGCAAAGTTAACAATCCGATTGGAGGAGCAAGAGGGGGAAAATGCATTATGTCAAGAAGAATAGCGATAGGACGTTAACTCTGTATAATCAATACTTATCAGAGCATTGCCTATCAACTAATAATTTTCCGAAATGCAAATAACAATCCTCATGCCTGCTGGCAGGAAACAGTATACTATGACAGAACAAGAAGATACTCCATTATATGATCTCGTATTCCCACCGGGTACCCCACGAACAATTCTCCGCGATATTATCCAGAAATTTGATGTTGAATTGGTAGACACCCCTGAACGGATATCATTTGCTAATATGGATGGAGATATCAGGAATCTTATCGCTGCACGAGGGAAAAAAGAGGTTATGATAGAGGTAGAAGCCTTTTTTCGGGAAAAGATGGCAGAGTTTGCTGGCGAATAATTAAGACCTACGTGTCATGATTGTGAAAGAGAAGAGACAGAGAGCTACCAGCAGTGTAATGAACGACAAGGGACTCTTCTGGGTTTGAGTCGGAATTGGTTCACTGGTCATCGTTGATACATTCTTGTGGATCTCTTCCGAATCTGATTTTTCAACTTCAGAAGAATTTAATCCGGTTTTGGATTCAAATGACTGAATTGCCATTCCAGGGTTTTCCTGATGTATTAAGGTTGCTGCACCCTCATCCCCGGTTGGTATTGAAGAAATATTTGCACCTCCAGAATTCGAGTTTCCTGTTAAAATTAATATCCCATCTTCCCGATAATCTTTCCCAATTACCTCAATACTGACCATATACTGATCTGGGATCCATCCAGCAGTGCTCATATTTAATGACCATCCAAACCTGTCATCTAAACCTGCTATGACTGGAATAATTGCAGAACCCCCTCCGTTCATTGATGGTTCGTATTTTTTTGCAGGTCCAAACGAAGCAGGGTATAGCTCAACTAGGATCTGATTGTCAGTGTTAAAGGTTGTAGTGCCTGACAGGAATATCGTATCGCCTGCCATATAGGGACCCCCTATTGAAAGTGTGGAAGCATTACCCGTGGATATAATCATTATCAGAAGAAATATTCCGAAGAAATACATCAGTCGCATAATGTACGCTTAGATCTCCACTTGAATGAGGATTTCGATCAGTGCTTCTATCTGCTATCATTACAGAAATATCTACGATACCCATATGATACAGGTCTATTCATTCGAACATGCAGAATTTGAGGATCCGGGTTATATTTCAGAGTGGCTGGCTTTCCATCAGATAGATCTTCACCATATCAAATTGTATGCAGGAGCATCTCTTCCGGATCCATCTTCTGTAGACCTTTTAATTATTATGGGAGGGCCGATGAATATTTATGATGAGAAAGAATTCCCTTGGCTTATTGAAGAAAAAAGGGGCATTAATGCTATCATACAAGCCAGGAAACCAGTACTTGGTATCTGCCTGGGTGCCCAGTTAATTGCTGATGTTCTTGGAGGATCCATTACTCGATCTCCACAAGCTGAATACGGATGGCATACGGTCAATCAAACAGAACACCAGGACAACAATTATGTAATCAGCAATATGCCCGATATATTCCCAGCCAGACTGGAAGTATTTCAGTGGCATCAAGATACATTCAGTATTCCTCCCGGTGCACACCACCTCTACAGATCTGATACCTGCCCACACCAGGCTTTTATCTACAGGAGTCATGTTATAGCCCTCCAATTTCATCCTGAAATGAATGAAGAGAGTATCAGGGGATTTCTTTCCGCATCGGCTTATGAACTAGAGAAGAAAGGATTATCAGATCTTTCTGATAAAATCCTCAGTAATTTAGCTCTCTGTAACAAAGGGCATGACTTCATCGGTGGTCTTATGGCTTATCTCACCAGCAGACCTCTCATAATTTAATATGAAGAACTAACATCCAAAATGTATCGAACATGTCATAAGAAATTTTTCAATTGGTAGTGGTATAAGATTTGAGGTTCTAAATACCTCAAAGGAGACTCAGAGATCAGATTACAGGAGCCTATCCTGTTTACCGGATATTAAGGAACCTGAAATCAGCGATCGATGGTACAATCGATCATTACACCCTTGTACAAACCAAAATCTTTATAG
>DATMXW010000185.1:0-4140 GCA_035561295.1 Methanospirillum sp.
TTCAGGTACCGTTTTATTGGGTATATTGAACCATTATCCGGTATCTTTCTCAGGCTAGGCATCTCTCCTAATAAGATAACTACTCTTTCTATCCTGGCAGGGATTGCCTGTGCCTGTTGCTTTGCAGTTTGTGCTTTTCCAGCGGGCAGTTTTTTTTTGTTTATTTCTGCAATCCTTGATTTGATAGATGGAACGGTGGCAAGAAAATCTGGGACCGATACCCCTTTTGGTGCTGTTTTTGACTGGATTGCAGATAAATATACTGATGCTATCGTAATTCTCGGAGTTGGTCTTTCAGGTATTGCGATTCTGACCCGGTTTTTCTCAATCTCCCCTGTTTGGGATTATGCAGTAATCGGTGCAGCAATAACAGGATCCCTTATGAATACGTTTATAAAACCGGTAACGTATGCTGAAATTGGATTTACCAAGCGTAAAGATGGAAAAATTGATGATCCACTAGAAGGAATCGGTTTTTTTGGAAGGCCAGAAACACTTCTAATTCTGGGAATCGGGGGGCTTATCGGATACATATGGGTATCAGTTATCATAATTGCACTTTGTACAAATCTTTCAGCGTTACAGAGAATTATCTACCTCTACAAAAGATACTCATAAGTTCATCTTTATAGGAATCGACCAGATCTGCAGCAAAATCAGCCAGTGTTGGGATCAGTCTAAAAAGACTATACGCAAGGCCTATCAGGAATACCAGTGCAACACCTTCTGCAATAATATTATGTGCCCAGAAAAAACTGGAAAACCCAGTTTCATTGCTTCCAGTAAGGTCAGGTAAAAATGAAAACCATTGGTCTGTATATGCGATAATAACTCCTGTATTGCGAACAAGGTTTAAAAGATAGATTGTTGGAGCTATGAGCAGAAATGAGATACATTTCTGACGAAAAGTAGTAGGAACAGCAGCTGCAACCCCTAGCATGATTGCGATAGCTTGTATTCCCGTGCAAGCAAGAATAATTTCCACCCTGAATCCACCATGCTGGACAGTATTCCATAATACCTGAGTCACCGGAAATTTTAGTATTTCAAGTATTGATATCGTATTGGAAAGAACTAAGCTTATTAGAGCATCACCGGCTGGTTGATAAAATGCAAAGGGTGCATATATCAAAAATGCAACACCGGCAGCCCTGGTAAGGCTAAATACAACCTGATTTCTCCGCCATGCCATTCTGATCGTCGCAAACAGGAATGGGAGAGAAAGAACTGCCATTACCGGATAGAGAATATTGCTTTCTTCAATCCAGGAGGGAAGTCCCCCAACAAAAACAATGATTATTGTTATCCATGCGATTATTGTGGTATACCTGCGGTGAGCACCAGGGATGAGAGAGAGAAGGAAAAATGCACAGGATATCGGGATCAGAAATTCGAACATCTTCTTCTTAATGGATCAGATCAACAGATAATCATTCAGGAATTATCATTGTTCAAGCGCACCAGAGTTATCAATAACTTAGATTTCACGCATGAACAGTTGAATTAATAATAATCTCATATACTTTACGGTTAGATAATCTACATCATGTTCTGTCAGCAGTGCGGGAAACTACTTAAAAATCAGGACGGAAACTTCATTTGCATCACCTGTGGATGGAAGAAAGAAGATGCGGGGGGTGTTACGATGACAAAAGTTGACAAGCGGACCGAAAAAGAGATCGTCATCGTAGATGATTCAAACAAGATTCGTACCCTTCCGACCACTACAATCAGGTGTCCTGAATGTGGTAACAATGAGGCTGAGTGGTGGCTTCGTTCACTCAGATCTGCTGATGAAAGTGAAGTCAGGTTCTTTCGTTGTACCAAATGTGAAAAGACCTGGCGTGAATACGATTAATCAATACTCTTTCGTTTTTTTTCTATTCAAAAAATTTTTGATGTGTTAATACACACCCTGCGCTTTAACCCGGTATATCTGCCAGAGCAGGCGCCCAACAACACGGAAGGTAAAATCAAGCTCTTCAAAACTTGGAATATTATGCCCGTGAAGTATTTTTCTGCCCCTGTCCATAGAGGCGCCACCGAGCAGAGTTGGGATGATCCGTTTATCGGTAGACTTGGAGAATTTCAAAATCTGGTTTGCCAGTTGCTCTGAGCTTAGGATATTATTGGGGAATCCGACAATAAAACACATGTCCCATAGTGCATCGTTTTTCGCCAGTATCTCAAAGGTTCTTTCAAACCGCTGTTCTGTTGCATCACCGAGCAGATCAACAGGATTCCCCCGGTTCCAGAATTCAGGCAGGAAACTATCAAGTTCTTTTACCAGGTATTCTGGCAGGTCAATGAGCTTGACCCCATACCGTTCAGAATAATCAGATGAAAGAACAGCAAATCCACCGGCATTGGTTACTACAATTGCACGGCGCCCTTTTGGATACCGCTTCGGGTGTGATAGCATCTCTGCTGCAAGAAATGCCCCTGACAGAGTGTGCACAAGAAGCACACCAGCCTTTCTGAACGCTTCCATATACACATCATATGAACCCGAAAGGGAACCGGTGTGAGAGGCTGCAGCAGCTTGGCCCCGGGCAGAGGAACCTGCTTTGAGTGCAACCACAGGTTTATGCCTGGTCACTTCGCTGACTACTTCCATAAAGGCCTTCCCGTTTTTGATCTGCTCAATATACATGATGATCACATCAGTATTCGGGTCAGCCGCCGCTGCGCGGAGGTAATCAAAGAAGTTCAGGTCAGCCTGATTTCCCACTGACACTACCATCGAGAAACCGATGTCCTTGGTCAATGAGAAATCAACAACAGTATTTACAATTGCTCCACTTTGGGAAATAAACGCAATATTTCCAGGGTTCGGTGACTGCGCGACGTAGGTAGTATCAAGCCCTATCGGAGGGATGATTAGGCCTAGACAGTTCGGCCCAACAATACGGGTACCATACCGGTGAGCGATCTCTACAATCCGATCCTCAAGCAGGTGACCCTCTTCACTCATCTCTTTGAAACCTGCTGTTATGACTACGGCGATCTTTACACCTTTCTTCCCACACTCTTCCATGACTCCAGGGACATGCCGTGCAGGGACCGTGATAACCGCCAGATCTACTGATTCTTCAGGAACATCAAGAATCGTTGGATATGCTTTCAGACCCTGAATGGTATCGCGTTTATTATTAATCGGGAAGACTTTTCCAGGGAAATGAAGCAGATTGTGCATGACCGCATATCCCATCTTGGTCTTCTCATCTGAAGCACCGATAACAGCTACAGACTTAGGTTTAAAGTAGTCCAGAGGAACTTCATCACGGGTATCCCCCTGAAGTAGGGTAATATCATCATCAAGAATTATCCGTGCATCAACTGCACATGCCCCGGAATCATACAATCTGATGGGGTTCACATCAAATTCGCAGAGATCCTTCATCTCATCAAACATCTTGCAGATATTTTTTATTATCTGAATGAGGATCTCTTCGTCTTTAGGCTTTGAACCACGGTATCCAGTTATAAGCGGATATGCATGGATCTCTTTAACCATCTCCCTGATATCTTCCTCAGATATTGGAAGAATTCGAAGGGTTACGTCCTTCATCAGTTCAACAAGAGTACCACCTATACCAAAGGTAATGACCTTTCCAAATGTTGGATCAGTCTTTCCACCAACAATGAGCTCTAGCCCTGGTGCAGCCTGGTTTTCTACAATCACTCCTGTTATCTCTGCATCAGCATCATACACCCGGGCACTCGTGACAATTTGATTGAAGGCAGCCTGCGCAGCTTCTTTTGTTCCGACTCCGACAATAACCCCACCTGCATCACTCTTATGGACAATCTGGGGTGAGATGATCTTCATTACAACAGGAAACCCGATGGCTTCTGCGGCTGCTCCGGCATCTTCTGCACGGGTCACAATCCTGTACTTGGGGGTCGGAATACCATACCGGTTGAGGAGATCATATCCCTCGGATTCACTGAGCATCTTTTCTGCCATGAAGTATCCTCACATCTGATACCGTATCAATACTGAATAGACAGGGGAGTTCTACAAATGACGAACTACCCTTCGTCAAATATCAACCCTAATTGGTGCACCACGATCTCATATAATCATTTGTAATAGTTAATCGTGAACAATCTAATAGGAAAGAATATTATTAAATG
>DATMXW010000186.1:0-10696 GCA_035561295.1 Methanospirillum sp.
TCTTTGTATCATCCTAAAGTCCTGATTTTCAAGTTCAATTTTTTAAAATGATGCCGTATCGAAGAAATCGATTTTTATGGGTATGCACAAATATTGGTGCACATTCAATCAGGTTTATTGTGGGGTTTCTCCCGGGTATCAATACCAATAATGAGAAGTTTTACCGGTGATCTCCCATCACGGTGATCACCTGAATAGTCCTTGGGATCTTTGACAAATCCAAAAAGATTAGGAGGTCTTTGTGTGAGAATAGGCTTCTTCTGCCTCAAGTGTCAATTTAAGCGCTGTGTATGTATCTCCAAGATTTTTCCATGCAACCGAATAGCCAGAATCCAGCGAGAGTGCTTTGGTGTACGCTTCAACAGCTTCTTCAAAACGCTTCAGTTGGGCAAGAGCATACCCCTTATTATTCCATGCATAGGATGATGCCGGATCTATTGAAAGTGCTTTATCGTACAAAGGTAATGCTTCCTCATACCTGCCTGCCTTCGTCAAAAGGTTCCCTGCCTTATACCATGCGTCTGTCAGCTCGGGATTGATCTCAACGGCTTGCATATACAGTTGATACGCTTCTTCGCTTTTGCCTGTTTTATCGAGTGCAAATGCTTTGTTTACCAGACTGTGGATATCTGCAGGATCATACATGAGCGCTTTATCATACGCATCAGCCGCGTCCTGGTATTGTTTCAGGTCAGTCAGGTAAAAATCACCTTTTGTACTCCAGAGTTCAGTCGAATCAGGATATTGCGCGATTGCGTTGTCGACAGCGATTATGGACTGTGGATAGTCTTTCATCAGACTATATACTAATGCGATATCCCGCAATGCCTGGTAATTGTTTGGACTCAATCCAAGCGCCTTAGTATATGCTCCAAGAGCACCCAGGTAATCAGCCCGATCTTTCAGTGATTTTCCCTCTTCAACCCACTCATCAGCAGATGAAGGGGATTTGGCCTCAGTCACGGTAGAAACCTGATCTTCTGACTGGGATGATGATGTTACATTAGCTCCGGTACCAGGTGATCTCAGTGGGAACTGATCAACAATACCTGGCTTCACTTCATACGCACCATCACACATCCCGTCGGTATTTTTGTCCGTGCACATTTGAGAGTATCCTGCTCCACCTGGAGATCCCCACATATTTCCACCAAGGAATGTTCCGCCAATACTATTGGTTCCTTCAATCTTCTCGATATTCCATTGGTAATTCACCTGCGCTCCCTCCTGGATGATGATATTGTCCTTGTTGGACATGACATTGTTATAGATGAGATTCTGGACGTTTGGACGCACTTCAGTACCGATCATAATCCCTTCATCATCATTTGATGATATTGAATTATCACGAACGGTATTGTTTCCTGATGGATTGAAAAAGATACCAGTTGCACGATTTCTATCAATGGTGTTTCCTGCAATGGTATTTCCATCAGCGTAATAGAGATTCATCCCTCGCAGATTACCGGTCAGTTCATTGCCTGTAATCGTATTGCCAGAGCTTTCATGAAGCAAAATTCCCCAGAGGTTATTCTCTCTGCAGATATTCTGAAAAATATTATTCTTTAGTGAAGAATACAGGGAAATCCCTCCGTCTTTGTTTCCTGAAACAATATTCCCGGATATCTGATTTGCTTCAGAACCATGAATGAGGATGATTCCTGATAATGCATTATCGGTGACGGTGTTATTGCTCACTGTTGCTTGTTGCCCTTGGTCAAGAGCAATACCATACAGTCCTGCAATCATCCGGTTATTTGATATCGTTGATCCGATAGAGTTCCCGGTCTGGATAATTCCACTGAACGAGTTGCCCATCCCCTCATTGTTTGTAACTTTTGTTGCACCAGTAGAATTGAGAAGGATTCCATTTGCATTGTAAAGGAGTCTGCAATTGTTGACTTCTCCCCCATCTACATCTGCTAAATCAATGCCATTGAAGCATCCAGTGACACTCACTCCCGTAATGGTTACTCCGTTAATTCTTCCTTTGTCAGAGGAGAGCACCTGGATGCCAGTCTGTAGAATAGGATCTTCCAGCCCGATTCTTACCCCGACCCCCTCAATCTGGTGCCCGTTGCCAGCAATCTCAACCCCAGATGTTGCAATGGTAATGATAACCGGTGAAGAGTCCCTGATATCTTTTTCAAGTGTATACTTTCCAGGTTTTGTGATGGTTACCGGTCCGGTGATAGAGTTCTCCTCTGCTCCAGTCGCAGTACCGTTCTGTTCTACCGGTTTTTTGGGTGTTATTACCTGAGGAATTACAAGAGGTTTCTGAGAGGGCCCGACTGATCCATTTTGCGTATCTGAAATATTATCCTGTTTTGATTTCAGGTACTCATACATCTTCATTGCATCAGCAAGACCGTATCCAAACTGGTTGTCCCATCCAGGAGATCCAAGATCCTGGGCGGTTTCAAGGAGGGCCTCTTTGACAGGTTCCGCAGCTAATCCGGGGAATAGCCCCCGTTCCAGGGCGAGAAGGCCTGCGATATGGGGAGCAGCAGCACTTGTTCCCGAAAAAGGAGTTTTAAATCCTCCTGCACCGGTAACGTCAACCGTATCAATCCCGGTAATATCTGGTTTCTGCCTCTTTTCTGGGACCGGATAATTGATGGTAATCTCTCCCTGAGAAGCAAACTTCTGAATGACCGCAAGCTCGGATGGTGCAACTGCAGATACAGATAGTACTTCAGGAACTGCAGGCTGTCCATGGATAGAATCATCAGGATTCAGGAATCCCGGCGCTATGGTTGCCTTATCAGGTCTGATATACAGGAATAATTCTATCTCTCTCTGTTCTGCACCTTCCTTTGCTTTTACTCTGATCTCCGCTTTTACCGGTTTATCTCCTCCATTTTTATAATCCATCCGTTCATGAGGATCCTCCGTGCCGGTCTGATTTCGCTCGCTCATTGAGATCTGCCCCCCGCTCGCTGTATCAATAAGGGCCAGATCGTAGTCATTCTTCGATGCCCCCCATGGATCATCCCATTCAAGAATGGTACTGACAATCCCCCCGGGTTGAATCTCGACTCCTATCCCTGATGAGCTCCCAAACAAATGAAATCCTTCTCCTCCATTCACGAATTTTCCCTGGTAATGGAGGTCACCTGAATTTCCAGCCGAACTGATGTATATAAGATCTGGATTTTTGTTTTGAATTTCTTTGATATGAGTAGCGACCTTTCCATCCTGGAAGAAGGGATCAGACTGCCAGCCAACATCATCAACAATGATCCGGGCCCCTGCTGCAACTAATGCGTCAATTGCTATGATGAACCCATCCTCATTACCCCCAAAATCATGAAATAACAGAGTAGCATTTGGAGCAATATCATGTATGATCTCAAGCATTGCTGTCCCTTCATCCCCTTTTCTTTTATCAGAAAGGACTGTTATTGTATCAGGGATGTCTCCGCTTTTTTGAGCATCTGCAATATGCTTCACCCCGTCTGAAATGACCCCAACCATAATTCCAGTACCATCAGATCCACTCAGTTCACGGAGTTTATCGGTCTTGAGAATGGTATCACCAATGGTCATTTTGCTGCCAGCACCTGCTGCTGCAGGTATCATCATAATAATCAAGAACACAGCCGCAAGACAGATTATTTCATGGAGTGCGTTGCCACCTTTTTCCTGAGTTTTTTGTATCATAAGCCTTTTCACGTATACATACTCCTTGCGTGATAAGGCATCAATATTTCGGAGGTAACAAAGAGAAAATTTGATTCTGATAATGGGTAAATAATCTGGTATTCTCTGTCAGTTCATTATAGTGGCAATCCGGTCTCCGGACATGTCGCAACTGGCTCAGGATAACTTTCCTCAGGATATGATTCACCCCACCCGGGATCAGACCCGTCAGAATCATCGTATGCTGGACCCGTCTGAGTGATGGATATGGTCTGACTAAATGTTGATGGTTTTACTGGCTGCTGTGTTTTTGTGGACTGGTCATCACAGACTCCATCAAAATTGGTATCCTTGCAGGGAGCTTTTCCTGACGGCGCAGCTGCTGGTGCGGGAACAGGATCGACCTGTGGATTTGACGGAGTCTGATTATCACGCCGGTTATCTCTGATATCATTATTTTTCAGATGATTGTTAGTACTACCCTCGGTGTTGATGCCAAATAGATTATTCTGGATTATATTATTTTCAATTGTTGTATTATCAGATCCATCAGTAACAATAATGCCGGTGTTTGAGTTTCCAGATATCTTACAGCCTGTTATCACGCCGTTTTTTGAATCTTTTAACTCAATTCCATTAGAATTGTATGGAAGCTGGCACCCATCAATGATTAACCCATCCACCCCGGACCCAATTATTCCCCCCGTGGTACTGGTAATACTGATATCCTGAATCACGATGTTTCTGAGTCTCATAGTATCGGGAGACTGGATGATGATCCCTGACTGAGATATCGAGGCTTCGTCAACAAATTGCATACTTGTTCCTTCAACGGTATGCCCTGCACCAATAACCGTGACATCAGACACAGCGACCTTGATTATCACCCCTGAATAATCGAAGATATCGGTGCCCAGAGTATAGATTCCCGGTTCAGTAATCGTAACCGGACCCATGATCATTCCCGGAGGAATAGCCGGGGTACCCATTAACTCTGTTGGGATCTGAACAACCGGGGAGGGTATGGATGCAGGTGTACTTCCTGTAGAAATACCCTTGAGCTGCTCATACATCTTGAGTGCATCAGGAAGCCCATATCCAAAGACAGGATCCCATCCAGGTGCTCCCAGTTCAAGGGTTGAATTGAAGAGAC
Organism: Methanospirillum sp.; assembly: GCA_035561295.1. Taxonomy (GTDB): domain Archaea; phylum Halobacteriota; class Methanomicrobia; order Methanomicrobiales; family Methanospirillaceae; genus Methanospirillum. Next base: position 4,796 of record DATMXW010000186.1, read on the forward strand.
AATTTCTGATCTCATCCGCAGGCAGGGCTGGAAACAGGCTCCATTCTAACGCTATCAGTCCTGCAATATGGGGAGCTGCCGCACTAGTGCCGGGGAATGTTTTGGGAAACCCTCCTGATCCGGTTACATCAACATTGCTCACCCCGGTAATATCCGGCTTGAGTCGTTTTTCAGGTTGTGGCCAGCTGATGGTAACATATCCATTTGAGGAGTATTTGGCAATATGGGGGATATCCCCAGGTGATATTGCGGCTACTGATATTACTTTGGGGACAGCTGCCTGACCGATGATTGAGTCCTCCGGGATAAGAAATTCATGAGCAACGAAAACTTTATCTTTCTGGGTATTTATGAAAAGTTCCAAGGTTTTAGATTCAGTATTTACTCCTGCCTTCGCAACTCTAATCTCAGCCTGAACAGCCTGTTTTCCAGAATTATGGTACGTAAACTTTTCTATAGGGATCTCACTACCAGTCTGAGTCCGCTCACTCATTCCAATAAGTTCGCCATCCTCAACAAGATAGAGGTTGTAATCATTGCCCGAAGCTCTGAAGGGATCATCCCATTGTAAAAAAACCGATACGGTTCCACCAGGATTTATGGTAACCGGGATCCCGGTTTTACCTCCAAATGAATGATACCCGTTCCCATCATCAGAGAATGATCCCTGATAATGAGCATCAGCATTGTTTCCTGCTGCAGAGACAAGAATCACATCAGGATGCCTCTCCAAAATCTGATTCAATTTTGAGGCCAAAGTTCCGTCTTCAAAGTATGATACCTGTAGAAACCCGACATCATCAACGATCACCCTGGCTCCCGATGCAACAAGATTCTCCACAGCATTTACAAAATCCTGTTCTCTCCCTCCGCCGAAATCAGCGTATAACAGGGATGAATCAGGGGCAATGTCATGGACTATCTCGAGCATTGCAGTCCCTTCACTTCTCTTCCCTTCAGTCAGAACAAGTACTTCCGGGGGGAGATCTCCCGAATCCTGGGCGTTTTTAAGACCGATAACTCCGTTGGAGATCACACCGACAGGGATATTCATGCCTCCTGACTGAGTCTGATTTCGTAGTTGATCCGTTTTAAGGATCACATCACCCACGGTCATTTTACTCCCTGCACCTTCTACCGGGGAGAATACACACAGAATCAGGATGATAATAAAAATACATGCAATAATCCGGGCTTTACATCCTCGGTCTCCTTGATTTTTTTTTGTACTCATGTTCCACCTCGGTTTTATCGTGTAGAAAGAGCCTGAGATATCCTTGAATTCAACTCAGGTCAAGGAATAGCCTATTGTCCTGGTAATAATTAAAACATGCCATCTCCTGATGAAGGTATGGCGGGATGACGTGAATCATGATTTGGGTAACCAAAAAAAATTGATGATTTAACGTTGATCCTAATTACGATATCTCACTCATGGATACTGCCCCATTATTCCCGCATGTAAGGCAGGTAAACCACATAGTATGGCAATCAAAGACTAAGTGATGACCATCTGAACCAGTACCATGGTATAAACAATCATCCGGATTACGCGTGAATGATGTGCCCTTGACGATGATATCATCAGTAAACCCTGGGCATGAACAGATGGCATCTGTTTCATTCTCCTTGATTGTTTCAGCTGCATTACCAGTAGAATCATCTAATTGATTACCTGATATCTGGACGCTGGGGTCTGATAGTTCAGGAATCGAGTAAGATTCCTCCTCATTCAATGGAGGATCACAACTGAGCCCTGTATTCAGTAAATATTTTTCCAATTTTGAAGAGAGGTCACTCAACACTTCTTGTTCATGTATCCCAAGATTTCCATAATAATGGGGAACACAGACCGAAACCACATATCTGTTCCCCACTAATTTGTTGATACAATGCCCTCTATTTTGTACGTATACCATTGCATCAGATATTGTTGGGTATCGCGTTACCTCAATCAGGCACTCATCATATTCACCTCTTTCATTTTTCGGGGAATTTGATCGATACTTGAGAATTTCCGCTTTGTTAGAAGAGTCAGTTAAATCCTGAAAATCTCCACCAAAATCGAGTTTCAATAAAGATCTTAGTTCAGAAAAATCACAATTTACATTTACACACGTTTTGGTAGTAGAGTCCCATATTTCATCGGAGTTGCATGATTCAAATCCTTCATTAGGAGTACTCTCAATACTTTCATTCTCGAATGAATCAGGCTCACCAGATGAACCACTTTCAGAGGGATTTGATTCAGTCATATTTGGGCCACTTGTCCCAGGGCTCCCAGCCTCTACAGGGCCGGTAATGAGTATACAACCTCCGGAGGTGTCTTCTGAGTATCCTTCAGGACAGGTTGTATTCCCTGGAGAGCCTGGTGCACTTATGAGTTCTGATTCTTCTTCGGTTTGGGCCATCTCACTGTCACGGAGGTTATCTCTGATTTCATTATTTATCAGGTGATTATTGGAGCTCCCCCCGGTCATGATACCATACAGGTTGTTATCAATGATATTACCGTCAATGGTCGTGTTATCAGTTCCCGTTACGATTATCCCGACATCTGCATTTCCTGAGATCTTATTGCCGGAGATCACCACATCATGAGAATCTGATATAACGATCCCGTTGGTGTTAAAGCCAAGCTGGCAGTTATTAATAACCAACCCTTCAACCCCCGTTCCTCCAATACCTGTGTTAGTACCGGTAACCGTGAGATCCTGAACAAGGACATTGCTGATTCTAGAATTATCAGGGGACTGAATAAGTATTCCAGTCTGCATTACTGGTTCTTCGTCTACAAACTGCACACTTGTTCCCTCAATCGTATGTCCTGCACCAACAATGGTAACATCAGAGGTAAATATGCTGATAATCATTCCTGAGTAATCAAAAATATCTGCACCAAGGGTATAGACTCCCGGTTCTGTGATTATAATGGGGCCTATGATTACTCCTGGCTGAATGATTTCAGACCCTATAAGGTTCGAAGGGACCTGAACTACAGGGGTTGCTCCTGATCCTGATGAACTTTCAGGAGAGACCGCTTTGAGCTGTTCATACATCTTGAGTGCATCAGGAAGTCCGTACCCGAAGGCAGAATCCCATCCAGGGGTTCCCAGTTCAAGAGATGAGTTCAAGAGGGCTTTTCGGATCTCGTCAGCAGGCAGGTTCGGGAATAAACTCCACTCTAATGCAATGAGACCTCCAATATGGGGGGCTGCAGCACTGGTCCCCCGGAACACGGTTGGAAATCTGCCAGATCCGGACACTTCAACATTACTAATACCAACAACATCTGGTTTCATCCGTTTTTCCGGTTCCGGCCAGCTGATGGTGACATACCCGTTTGAAGAGAACTTTGCGATGTCAGGAACCTTTTCTGAAGAGATTGCTGCAACTGAAATCACTTTTGGGACTGCTGCCTGGCCGATTATTGAGTCCTCAGGGATAAGAAATTCAGGAGGAACCTTTACCTTGTTCTTCGGAGCGTTAATAAAGACCTCCAGTATTGCAGGCTCTGTATTCTCCCCTGCCTGAGAGATTCTGATTTCTGCATTAACTGATTCTTTTCCTTTGTTCTGATACGTAAACTTCTCAAACGGACTCTCACCCCCTCTCTGAGGTCGTTCACTCGTACGGATTATCTCACCATTTTCAACCAGGTAGAGATTATAATCATTATTAGAAGAGGTGAAAGGATCATCCCATTGTAAAAAGACAGAAATATTTGCACCAGGGTTTATTACGACTGGGATTCCGGTTTTCCCATTACATGAATGGTATCCAGTTCCATCATCTTCAAAAAGACCCTGATAATGAGCATCTGCGTTATTTCCGGCTGCTGAAACCAGAATAATATCAGGATGTGCTTCTAACAACTGGTTTAAGCTGGATGCGATAGTTCCGTCCTCAAAGTACGATGTCTGCAAAAAACCCACATCATCAACAATTACCCGGGCTCCGGAAGCGATAAGATTCTGTATTGCAGTAACAAAGTTTTGCTCCTTTCCTCCACCAAAATCTGCAAATATGAGTGGTGCATCAGGAGCAATATCATGAATAATTTCAAGGATCGCTGTTCCTTCACTCTCCTTCCCCTCTTTCAACACCGTCACTTCAGAAGGTAGATCCCCTGACTGCTGTGCATCCTCCAGACCAAGAACCCCGTTTGAGATCACGCCAACGGGAATATTAGCGCCACCTGACCGGGTCTGGTCACGCAACTGATCCGTTTTAAGAAGTGCATCTCCTACGGTTATTCTGCTCCCTACTCCTTCAACCGGAGAGAGAATCCATACAATCAGAAAGAAAAGAATCGTGCAACCGATGATACCTGTTTGTAGTCCGTGTTTTTCTCTTCTATTTTTTGCTGCCATTTTCCCCCCAAGGAAAAAAACCATTGAGGAAGAGTATTATGTTTCGTTCCACTCAGGTCGATGATTAGGCTGAGTGCTCTTTGTACTTATAGTGTGTGGGATGAGGCAGGTAAGTTCTGTGGACAGAACACCAGTTCTCAGATATATCGTGTGAAAAAAGAGGTTTTGAGGCAGGATCTCGGATTTTGGTAGTAATCAGGAGAACCAGTCACCCGATTCTCTGTGTTATCATTTTTTTATCAGATACCTTCTGATTTACTATCACAGGTTCCATCATTGTCGCTGTCAAGACAGTACTCTGCTTCTGAGCACCCTGCCAGATCTACACAGTCAGACATGAATTTTTTGTCAGTATCACATGCTCCATCCCTGTCACAATCTACACAATATGGGCCGTTTGGATCACTACCTGATCTTAAAATGGCGCAATCACTTATGGTACATACTCCATCTTTATCGGTATCAAGACAGAATTCGCAGGTATCTTCTGATTCACAGCGAACAACCGGTAAAATACCTGAGTCAGGAGGCAACTCCAGATAATGAATTGTTGCCTGTGGATCTTCACTGATTCCACCAGTGTCTTCTGGGGGATTTGCCTGACCCTGATCTGGTGATCCCTGGGCCTGGCCGCTACCAGTTGCTGCAGAAGCAGATTCTGTATCATCACATTTGTCGTTTCCATTGCAGTCATCACAATAGCCTGAAGGACAGTCAGAACATGAAATTCTACAAGGGTTGGAAGAATCTGGACCTGCCTGTTGAGAACCCTGTTCTCCTCCCTGTTGGGTCCCTGGTGTACCCTGACTACCCGGAACGGCTGTTTGCTGAGTCGTCGGTGTTCCTTGTTGTCCTCCTGCTCCGGTCTGCGTATTCATCGGTGTCATCTGTTGAGTAGCTGGTGCTCCACCTTGCTGAGTTCCTGCGCCGCTCTGAGTGTTTGTTGATGTTGTCTGCTGGGCAGTCTGCTGACTGGTGCCTCCCCCTTCACTCTGACCCGGCAAAATAGTTGCCCCTGTTGCCATATCAATAAAAAGTGCTATTGTCGGATCATAGTAAAATTGCGCAAAGGGTGTTCCATCAGGACTGTACTGGGTTACGAGGAACCACCCGTTCGTTGGAGAATAAAATTTTTTCAGAATCTTATCATAGACCCAGTTTGTATTTGAGAGTGGATCAAAATAATTTCCTTCCCTAGTCCCAATTATCCATTGTTGAGGGATCGTCTCTCCTGATGAGGATGCAGGTTGCGGTGCAACTGCAGGTGTTGCCGGGGTGGATATTATCGTGGAACTACTGGATATTGAGACCCCGGAACTTATCCCTGATCCTGAAGAAAAACTAATTCCAAGAAGTCCCGGAAATCCTGTCAGAAACAGAGCTGATGATACCTGAATACACGTCAGAAATATCATTACAATCAATATGAACCGGATTATTTTTTTCATTGCATAAACCCCCTTGCGGTAACAGTATTGATATCCTTGTGCCTGTTATTTAAACAATTCGACATCGGGATAATAAAAAG
>DATMXW010000187.1:0-8021 GCA_035561295.1 Methanospirillum sp.
CTTTTTATGAGAATAATCCCGGTCGTTGAATCTTTCTGACATAATACTCTCGAGTGAGCACAGAACAATAATTCAGACCTAGTTGTTAGATAATGACTGATAATCAGCATATTGGAGTTGGTTGCTTATCATGCAGGCCGGATATACTGTCAACCCGCACTGCAATGCTGGACGCCGGGCAGGCCGGACATATCCAGCTCCTGATAATTCCCGGTCATCCGGAGTCAACCGACCAAAGTCTTGAGATATGCGAGTCATACACCGGGATGATTCGTATCCATGCACCTCACCATCTGCACCAGGTTAATCCATGCGCACCAGATCTTTTTCCTGGAAAAAAGCCTGATTCAATCGCCCACTATATCGAGGATGCGATGGCACTAACCTGCGAGGCTGCCGATCGGACAGCTTCGCCTGTGATTGTCATCCATGCGGGGCAGTACCTGCCAGGTACTAAGAATGAAGCGATCTTCAGGTTTCATGAGTTCCTGGACACCTATCAGGATCCACGTTTCATTCTTGAATCCCTCCCAGCACTTGTGCCAGGTCTCCCCTTTCTCGGAACAACTCCTGAAGAACTTGAACAGTTGGGAAAACATCAGATCGCAGGTTATTGCCTGGATTTCCCCCATCTCTGGTGTACTGCAGAGTCTACCGGTAGCCCTATTGCTAATCTTATGGAGCAGATGGAAAATCTCCCAATTTGTTTCTCACACCTTTCAGGAAGTCCGGGGGCAGATTCAGAGCATCAACACCTTCTCTTTGATGATCCTGAAAACAGGTATGATCTCACCATTGCCCATTCTTTTCTCAGCCACCATCAAAACCTCGAAGTAAGTCTTGAATTTGCAACGAATGATCCAGACGTGATCAGAGATCAGATCAGAATACTAACCCACCTCTGATCCCCCCCTATCCTCACACCACCAACCTCGTGCTCTTCTTTTCTCAAAGGGTACTTGCGCAGAATAGGTATTCTACGCAAAACTGATTAAACCAGAGATTCATATCAATAAGAAGTGAATACCGGATGACCAATGGATCGTTCTCAGAATGGATACCGAAATTCATCCACTACCTGAGTATGCGCAATTATTCCGGGCATACACTCTCCAGTTATCGTCGTACCCTGCAAGATTTTAGCCATTATATCTGGCTAATAAGGCATGCACAGGAAGATACACAGATCCAGGGTACAAGGAGAGAACACCTATTTTCTGATGCAGAAGTCAGGGTTAGTTCAGGTGATCTTACAAACTATCTCTCATGGATATCTTCACAAAGAGCCTATCATGCAACAACCCTGAACCGGATGTTGTCATCACTCTCCTCCTTCTACCGATTCCTTATCATGCAGGATATCCTTGATGCAAATCCAGTTCCACGTGTGGAGCGTCCAAGGATCAAGAATAAAGAACTGAGATACCTTAAACATAGTCAGGTTATACGCCTTCTGCGATCGATTCAGGATCCCCGTGATCGGTTGATCATCAGGATCATATATGCCACCGGAGTCAGGGTTTCAGAGCTCTGTTCTATTAATGTTGAAGATATTGATACCGATGATCACACAATCCGTATCCACGGTAAGGGAGGAAAAATTCGGATGGTATTTGTCGATGAGGATACTCTTGATGAGATTGATCTCAAAATCGGCAATCGTCTTTCAGGACCATTGTTCATCGGACAACAGGGACACCACATATCTCCCCGAACAATTCAGCATATCTTCCGAAAATATGCTCCTGATGGCATCACCCCCCATAAGATCAGACATAGTTATGCCAGTGAACTCTACCGGAGATCAAAAAATTTAAGAGTGGTCCAGGAAAACCTGGGTCATGCCTCAATTAAAACTACAGAAGTGTATCTTCATACTGATCTTGATGAACGTCGCCAGGTGTATCAGGATTATTTCCCTCTTGCAATCCGTGAGAGGAAGGATATCGAAAGAGAACCTCATCCCCCGGGAATATAAGGATTCCGGCGGAGTATAGAGATTATGAAAAAATTTCAGATCTGGTGACGAACAACATTTATGCCGACACGAGGAACATAAAAAGTCCATGCCTTACATCCCAAACATCTCTGATTATGCGCAGGGTGAGGACCTCGACTTGACTGATGACATACCAGGTAATCGGTTTTTATCTCATGACATGGATCTTCTAGACCAGGGAAGTGAAAGAATCATATCGGACTCTTCAGGAAAGAGATACCGAAGAACATCTAAAATCGCAAATACACAAAGCAGGGAATATCGGGGTGGACTCTGAAATTGAAGACAGAATACAATAATATTTTCCCTGCCTCTTAAAAAATGGTACCATCTTCATGGGTAGCCCTGACCGCTTCTGGCAGATGTGACTATATCTGATGAGATCCAATGTAATAGAGCAGATCTGATCGGGTACCGACAACAGAGAAGAACTGTAGCACCCCCGTAGTGTAGCGGTCAATCATCTCGGATTTTGGTTCCGATGACGACGGTTCGAATCCGTCCGGGGGTATCACTCTACACCATAACTCTTAATCTCTTCCGTGTTAATCTCCTAACACCGAGTACCGGAGTGAACCTATATGATTGGCATCCGCTGGATTGATTTTGATCACATCCCTGACCGGTTGTCAGGGCTTATTGACCTTTCTTACAATTTATGGTCTTCCTGGCACCCTGAGGCCCAGACTCTTTTTAAAAACCTGAACAGACAGGGATGGAAGGAGAGTATACATAATCCTGTCCTGATGCTCCAACAGCTTCCCCCCGAAGTTCTTGATCAGGCTGAAGAAAATAAAGAATATACAAACCAGTATGACACGGTAATTGCTAAGTTCCAGCGATATATGCTCGCAAAGAATCAATGGTTCACTGAGTATTACCCTGAACACCAACGTCATAAAATCGCATATTTCTCAGCAGAGTATGGTCTGCAACATTCCCTTCCCCTCTATGCCGGGGGTCTCGGCTTTCTTGCCGGAGATCACCTGAAAGAATGCAGTGATCTCGGGGTTCCAGTTGTTGCAATCGGGTTCATGTATGCAGACGGGTACCTTCATCAACGGGTACGTAGTGACGGCTGGCAGGAGGATGTTGAGGAGAAACTTGACCGGGAGAACGCTCCGATTAAACGAGTGCTCAATAAAGAGGGGGAGCATCTCATTCTCCAGGTCCCATACATCGCACCTCAGATCTATTTTACCCTCTGGAGAGTGGATATCGGAAGGGTGATTCTGTACCTGATAGATACTGAGATAGAACAGAATCCGGTGCATCTGCGAAATATTAGCAGTCGTCTGTACAGCAGTATCAATGAGATGAGACTGCTTCAGGAGATCGTACTTGGGATAGGAGGTACATACGCCCTTCGAGCTCTTGGTATCCAGTATTCAGCGATTCATCTTAATGAGGGACATGCCTCATTTGCATTAATTGAGCGGTTCAGACAGAAGGTTGAGGGGGGAATCAGTCCTGAAGAGGCCTGGCGTCAGGTGAGAGAAACCTCCCTCTTTACTACCCACACCCCGGTTGTTGCGGGCCACGATAAATTCCCGCACTGGATGATAGATAAATACTTTAATCCCTATTATGCTGCCCTGGCAATGAGCCGGGATGACTTCCTCAAATCCGGGTATCATCAGGAAGATCCTCCGGACATGTTCAATATGGCGGCGTTCGCTCTCCGTCAATCGGCACACGCCAATGGTGTTAGTGCAAAGCATGGCGAAGTCGCCAGGAGAATGTGGCATTTCCTCTGGCCCGAACATAAACTTGATGATGTTCCCATCGGTTCAATCACCAACGGAGTTCACGTTCCGACCTGGATCAATCCTAAACTGGTGCAACTTATCAACCGGTACCTCTCCCAAATCTGTCCGGACTGGCTGGACCATCACGATAAAGAATTTGTCTGGGCACTCATAGACCAGATTCCTGATGAGAAACTCTGGGAACTTCATTACAGCTTAAAGATCAAACTGATAAACCGGATTCTTCAGTTCAAACGTCGGGACTGGATGAAATATCAGGCAGATTGCGCAAATGTGGTTGCAGGGGGAGCCCTCATCGATCCAAATACCCTGACGATAGGATTTGCCCGAAGGTTTTCTACCTACAAACGGGCAGACCTTATTTTTGAAGATCTTGAAAGGGTTAAGAAGATATTAAATAATCCCTGGAAACCGGTTCAGATCATCTTTGCAGGGAAAGCTCATCCTGCAGATGATGAAGGAAAACGAATTCTTCAACGCATCTATCAGTACGCTCAGCAACCTGAGTTTGGCGGAAGGATTGCCTTTATTGAAGATTATGGAGAACAGATAGCAAAGTACCTGGTGCAGGGTGTCGATATCTGGCTCAACAACCCGGTCCCACCCCTCGAGGCAAGTGGAACCAGCGGTATGAAGGCAGCAGTAAACGGGGTATTAAATCTCTCCATCGGAGATGGCTGGTGGCTTGAGGGATATAACGGGAAAAATGGATGGATATTTGGAAAAGAGTCAAAAGGCGATGAAGACAGAAGATGGGATGATGCACGTGAACTCTATGATCTTCTTGAAAATGAGATAGTTCCCCTGTATTACGATACCGGTCTTGATGGGGTCCCCCATGCCTGGGTCCAGATGATGAAAGAATCTATCAAGAGTAATGGATCACTGTTTTCAGCCAGGCGTATGGTCAAGGAGTATGTTCACACCTATTATGTACCTGCTATCTCATGCACTGATTGCGATCTCCCGGTAATGCCACCGGAATAAATTAAAATAGTTACACAACGGCCGGTAAAAGCCGTTATACTTCTTTTTCAGGGGTTGATTCGGCTTCTGCGTCTGCAATTGCCAGTTGATACATCCAGTCAAGGAGAAGATTACACTCATTTACCGAGCATTCCAGATCACAGGCTACACAGGGAATCAATTCTGTGCCTGCAAGGAGGCATTTTGGGTCTGCTGGCCCTTTTTTTGCTATCAGGCGAAATGTCTTGATACCATCCTGACGGTATTCAACCCGTTCAACCCGATCAGTATCAAGTAATTTTTTTACGATACGGGAACACTTTCTGCTATCTACACCAAGCATTTTCCAGAGTTCACTCTGGAGTACGCCATCAGGTATAGATGCAATCAGTCGAAACGCGTCTTCATCGGTTCCAGTCATAGCAGGATCAGGCTACCGGAGCGATTGAGAGAATGTTATTACCCCTGATGACAAGCGTACCGAGATCCTGTCCGTTCTGTCCACCTGAAATTTCTACGCTCTCTTCAAGGTGCAGATTGAGGTACTCATCCACTGCCACAAGACGCCCCTGGAAGGTCCTCCCTTCGTCCTTCATCTCTACTGCTATTCTACTGTCTACAAGAGAGAATACCTTTTTTATGGGAAGGACAATACTGCTAACCATCTGTGACATGTTTGGTAAGCAAGCCTATTAAATATTCCTAAAAATAAGAAATTTGACAGAAATACAAGGCAGAATTACTGTCCTGCGTAGATATCCCTGATGGTGCTGATAAGACCTTTACTTCCGATATAAATCGGTGTCCTCTGATGAATTGTATCAGGAACGACTTCAAGCAGATCACGGTATCCATCAGTAATGGCACCTCCGGCCTGCCAAAGAATATATCCGAGAGGAAATGCCTCAAAGAGGAGTCTGAGTTTGCCATTCGGGCTCTTTTTCGAGGCTGGATATGTATACAACCCCCCATACACAAGGAGCTGATGACAATCTGCTACAAAGGCACCTGAGTATCTTATCTTAAAACCCTGATCATCACAGTGCTCAATTACTTTCTGGTGTTCGGGAAGCCATTCATGCCTGGTACCCCCAGATCCATATTGTTTCCCTTCTGGAACCGAGAAATGGTCGCGGAGCAGAAGATAATGCTCTGACTCCGGATCCCAGGCAAAACTCTGTACTCCCGCACCAACAGATACAACAAGAACGGTCAGAGGTCCAAAGAGAGTATAGAGAGCTGCTTTGAGATTATAGCCAGGCTGGAGAACGCCACCACCATCAAATATCCCAACAATTGTCCCAACTGCGAGGTTTGTGGATATGAGTGAGGATCCATCAAGCGGATCCATAACAACGGCATACTCACGGTGCGCATGTTCAAACCTGATGAGATCTTCCTGCTCCTCTGATGCAATCTCACGAACAAGCCCAGATTCACCGATAACCCGAATCAAATGGGCATCTGCCCACATATCCAGGGCCGCCTGTTTTTCCCCAGAGGCGTTTGTCGTATGTTCATATGTCTGATTATCGAGAAACGCCTTTCGAATCGGCTCCATCTGCCGCGAGATGAGCCGTATCAGCTGGATCAGCTCAGGATCACAGCCGCATGATTCGAGCCATTTGTTCAGATATACCATAATGAATCCTACGTACGAGAATATTTTGCAGACAATCTATATACTGGCTTGGATCGGGATCAAAAAATTAGAGAACCATAACAGGATCTGATCATTCGTATAAGCCATATTTGTTCAATGATTATCGTATCAACTCACCCATCCTCATTTTCCCAATCCTTATCTACATACGCAACTGACCTTGAGTATATGCAGAAGATGCGATGTATGATCTGTGGCCATGTGTATGACCCGGCGAACGGTGATGGAGAAGTACCCGCAGGAACGGCTTTTTCCGATGTTCCAGAGGATTGGACCTGTCCGATTTGTATGGCAAATAAAAGTATGTTTATCACAATATGAAATCTATCCACATAATTTCTGAAGGCAGAGTACAGGGCGTCGGATACCGGATGTTTGTCTTGAATCTGGCCAGAAGAAACCAGGTCGCCGGCTGGGTGAGAAACCTACCTGATGGCAGGGTTGAATCCGTAATAGAAGGAGATGATGAGCGGGTTGATGCCATGATTGAAGGAATGTATGCCCGGAATTCTGCAAAAATCAGAGTCGATAATATGATTCTCACCCCGAGACCTCCTGAAGCATTGGCAGGTTTTGAGATACGACTGGTAAGAAGATTCATACATTCCCAAGGAGAATAGTGAGTTATTATGAACCGGCGATATCTAATTGCTCTGATACTGATAATTGCTGCATTACTGGTCGGGGTTGTTGCAGCAAAGTCGGTATGGAGCATCTGTGATGAAACCCTTAACCCGGGATGTGCAGAATCTGCGAAGTCCCAGGGATACTGGAACTTCCAGTATGACGATGCAGCACCGTTCACAACAGCCGGTATGATGTGCTGCTGGTGGGAGCGATGGTACAGATGGCAGAAGTTCACCACCCTTGAAGAGCAGGAGGCGGTTACGGCTGATGATGAAGAATCAGTGGCAACCAAGTCATATGATCCTGCTGATTCAATCAAGGAAGTGGAGACGAAATCCTTCTGTCCCAGCTGTTGCACCACCTGTGACGATGACAAAGGAGGAAATGCAGGTCTGCAGGCGAGATCAGATGCTATGATGGCGAAAAAACCCTGGCTGACTGAAGGGCAGAAGACAGAGAAAACTACAGAGGTGACTGAGAGTCCAACTCAGGAGCCGACGTCTGAGGCAACACCGGCTCAGATGGTCATGACATTCTCAGATCCAAAATAATAATTATCAAGAGTAATCTTCACCAAGATGAAATTTTTTTGGCTTCAGGTAAGCCTACTCGGGTTTTGCTTTTTTATTCCAATTAATGTTTATTTTATCGGTTCTGGGCAGGGAGTTGGAATCCAGACCATCTTTTATCGGTACCAGGAAACCTATCTGGGTGATAATCTGATCACCATTGTGAGAGATGCAGAATATGTACTGAGTGAAACGGTTACTGGAAAGACGGCAACAGGGTATTCTTTGTGGATTCTCGGTTCTCTTCTTGTTATGATCGCTCTGATTTATTTTTCTAGCGAAGGCAGACAAATCATGAGAACAACCGGATTCTTCCTTGTTATGTCTGGCATCTGCTTTCTCCTGTCAATGATATTCCAGTATGGAATCATACTTCATAACAATTCAGGATTCTGCATTCCGTTTGGTATCCCCACCCTAATTCTGAT